>DASXWB010000967.1:0-19904 GCA_036503915.1 Lacipirellulaceae bacterium
ATAACTACCTGTGAAGGCCGTATTCCCTTCTCCCTACCGCTTGCGGGACGGTAAGAGAGGGGCGTAACTCTGGTTATTTCCGCGCCACCTGCAGCAGCACATGAAAGGACTGAATGAATGGCCGCCCAATCCGAAAAAGACGCTATCAAGAAAGTTGACAAGCACGTGGAGCCCAAGGACTGCTTCATCTGGTTTATGGACAGCAAGCGCGGCTACGAGCCGATCCCCGGCACCGGCTGCGCGCATTGGATTTCGCACGAGAAAGGTTGGAACAGCGGCAAACCAAGCAGCAACGGCTGCAATGAAAAGTATCTCATCCGCGTCAAAGACGTCGTCAAGAAATCTGGCAGCGAAGTCAAACTTGAAGATGTCTGTCCAGGCAACGTTTGGGTCAATGACAAGCAGGACCACTGCGGGATTGTTCGCAAGGTCGAGCCCTCCAAGGAACCGGCGAAGGATCCGAATCCCAAGATCGAAATCGAGCACTGTTCCAGCGGGCAGGGCAAGGTCGCGAAAAACGATTGGGCAACCCACTTCAAAGCCGGCGGCAAGTTCTATAAGGGGTAGAGACGCCTGCCTTGTGCGGTTTCTTGACGCCGAGCCGGCTCGCCCCCGAACCCGGCCACCTAAAATGGCTCAACCGGTTGCCTACACCGGCTCGGCCAACAGCGGCTCCAGCCGGTCCAACCCGGCGAGCGCTTTGACAAACTGTTTGCGATCGGCCTGGCTCGCGGCGTAATTCATGAGTGCGCGCATCTGGTCACTATGCGGTGTAGAATCGTTTGTCAACTCGTTGTAACGCGGCTCAAGATTTGCCAGACGCGCCTCCCATTGCCCACGGCGCCGCGTTTCGGCTTGCGCCAACTCGATCCATCGCTCGGCTCGCTGAAGCGCGCGCTTTGCCCGGTCGAATTGATTCCGCTGGCCAAGCCGCTCCGCCTCGGCCAGCCGCTGCGCGACTTCGTTCGCGACCGAAGTTTCGTTAGCATCTGCCTCTTGGGCCAGAGAGCGCAATCGCTTCGACTGTTCCAAGTAATCTTGCGCTGGTCTCGTGGCTGCGGTTGTGGAATCGGTTTCCGCCAGCGCCTGCTTTGTCAACTGGCCGACGATCCGCAACGTCGCCAAGCCTTGCTGAAACTCGCGCTGCCGCCCCAAATCCTGAGCCTCGCGCACGCGTGCCATGAGCTCGGCGCTCACCGGCGTGGGCGTCGCCAGCGCGCGCTTCACGTGCGGCAGGATCTTTTTCAAGAGATCGATAAACTTCGGGCCGGCCTCTTCCTCGACGTTTACTTCGTCCGCGGCTTCCTGGGTACTTGCCTCGCCATCGGTTTCGTCAATTGGCGTCAGCGCCTCGACGACCACGTAAGCGGGCTCAAACTTGAGATTCGCCTCCTCCTTCAGAAATTCCTTGAGACGAATCTCTTTGCCGGGCGGCTGTTCAAAGCCGTCGGACCGCGACAGCTCGAAACGGATGTCCACGCCGTCGCCGCGGACGACGCCCCAAAACGCCTCGCCGCGAATGCCCGCCTGTTTCGCCATGCGCGCGTAGCGATCGAATGGCCCTTTCTTGAATACGTACAGCTTGTCGATCTGCACGCCCTCTTTGATGATCACGAACTTGCGAGGCTTCCCTTTCTTCACCTCTTGCAGAAACTTAATCGACTCTTCGTCAATCTTGTCGGAGGGCGATTGCATGGCCAGTGGTCCAAGCGTATTTTTAGGATTACCTTACGAAAAGACGCACACGTCTACTATGATTACCAGCTCATTGTAACTTGAGCTGCAATGGCGTAAACGCTTATCGAGCACGATCATGGCCAATGAAGAAGTCAGCATCCGTCAGCTGGTATCTCGCGTTCAAATCGGCAATTTTCGCGGTTATTTGATCGACCGTGGCTGGTCGGAAATGCCCAGCCGCTACGTTGACCACGTCTACTTCCAAGGCGCCATCCACGATGGCGGTGCCCCGTACGACCTCTATCTTCCTACCTCGCCGGACGTGCCCAAATATCATGCGACGCTGATGCGAGCGATCTACAAACTCTGCGGCATTGAAGACCGCGAGCCGCAGGACATCGCCCGCGACGTGATTGCAACGAATATCGCGCCGGACCGACCGGCCGCCGGTGCGAAGAAAACTCGGCTGCGGATTTCCAACTCAGGATCAAGCCCCCTGCAACTCCGCATCGATTCACCGCTGCGCGAGCACGAAATGCTTCCCGGCGAAGCCATCGAACTCATCTGCGACGTAGCCATCACCGGCTCCCTGGAAATCGAGCAAGGCGACGGCTCGCTTACGATTCTCACATCAGGACGGCAATAGGTCGCCTGTCGCTGGGCGATCCAACAGCCGGACGGCCATTCTGTCTGGTTTTTCTAGGTGAATCCCGATATCAATCCACCTTGTAGGCAAACTCGCCGCCGTCGACGGACACCTCGATACGGGAGAGCGGCTTGCCGTCCAGCGTGTTGGTAAGGATGTCGCGGCTGATGCGCGGTAGCATCGTATTCGTGAGGATGGCGTCGATCATCCGGCCGCCGCTTTCCAGTTCCGTGCAGCGGCTTACGATCAGCTTCACGACGCCCTCGTCATAAATGAACGGCAGGTTATGGTTCGCTCTGATGCGCCGCTTGATCCGGTCGAGCTGCAGCCTGGCGATTTGGCCTACCATCTCGTCGTTGAGCGGGAAATAGGGAATGGTCACCAGCCGGCCCAATAGCGCCGCCGGAAACACCTTCAACAGCGGCTCGCGCAGTGCTTTGGCGATGCCTTCCGGCGCGGGCATCAGCTCCGGGTCCTTGCACATGTTCATGATGAGGTCGCTGCCGACGTTTGAGGTGAGCAGGATGAGTGTGTTTTTGAAATCGATGAGCCGGCCTTCGCCGTCCTCCATCATGCCTTTGTCGAAGACTTGGAAGAAAATCTCGTGCACGTCGGGCTGAGCTTTTTCGACTTCATCCAACAGCACGACGCTATAGGGGCGGCGACGGACGGCTTCGGTGAGGATGCCACCTTCGCCGTAGCCGACGTATCCGGGTGGCGCCCCTTTGAGCGTGGAGACCGTATGCGCCTCCTGGAACTCACTCATGTTGATCGTGATGACGTTCTGCTCGCCGCCGTAGAGCGTCTCCGCCAGCGCCAATGCAGTCTCCGTCTTGCCCACGCCGCTGGGGCCGCACAACATGAATACGCCGATCGGCTTGTTCGGGTTGTCAAGATTCGCTCGCGACGTTTGGATACGCCTCGCAATCATCTCCAGAGCGTGCATCTGGCCGATCACGCGCTGGTTCAGGGCATCGGCAAGCGCGAGCACTGTGGAGATTTCGTCCTTGACCATCTTCCCCACCGGAATGCCGGTCCAATCGGCGACGACCGATGCCACTGCCTGCCGGTCGACGCTGGGCAGGATAAGCGGATTCTCGCCCTGGAGCTCGTGGAGCCGCTTCTGTAACTCGGCCAGTTCGCCCAATAGATTCGTGCGCTCCGCGTCGCTGAGCGGCGCCTGCGCGTCCTTATCGCTATCTGTTTGCACCGTGACCGTCTTCGCCATCTTGTCCGCGGCTTTTTCCAATTTGCTTTTGGTGCCTTCGACTTTCCCAGTAGGCCCGCGGAGCTTGGCGCGAATTTCAAGAATCTTGCTGACAAGATCTCTCTCGTCGTTCCAGCGGGCTTCTAGTTCCTTAAGGCGGGCCTTCTCGGTGGTTAACCTCTCTTTGGCGGCCGCAGCGCGCAAGTCGGTTTGGATGCCGATCGCCTTTTCGCCGGCAATTATTTCCAGCTCCGTCTCCAGCGACTGAATTGTTCTCCGGCAGTCGTCGACCTCAGCCGGCACCGCGTGCTGGCTGATCGCCACGCGTGCCGATGCTGTGTCCAACAGGCTCACCGACTTATCCGGCAGCTGCCGCGCCGGAATGTAACGGTGCGAAAGCCGCACGGCCGCCTCCAGCGCCTCGTCCAACATCTGAACGCGATGGTGCTTCTCCAGCGTGGAGGCCATGCTCCGCATCATGAGGATGGCTTTCTCTTCGCTCGGCTCGTCGACCTGAATGACCTGAAAGCGCCGCGTGAGCGCCGGGTCCTTCTCGATATGCTTCTTGTACTCGGCCCAGGTTGTGGCCGCGATCGTGCGAAGCTGCCCGCGCGCCAGCGCCGGCTTGAGCAGGTTTGCTGCGTCACCGGTGCCGGCCGCGCCGCCGGCGCCAATGAGCGTATGGGCCTCGTCAATGAACAGGATCGTGGGTATCTCCGAGGCCTGCACTTCTTCGATAACCTGCTTCAAGCGGTTTTCGAATTCGCCCTTCATGCTGGCACCCGCCTGCAACGCTCCGACGTCGAGCGTGCGCAGCCTCACGTTGCGCAGCGGCGGCGGCACATCCCCCGAGGCGATCCGCAGCGCAAAACCTTCCACAACCGCCGTTTTGCCGACTCCCGCCTCGCCGGTGAGAATCGGATTGTTCTGCCGGCGGCGCATGAGAATGTCGACGATCTGACGAATCTCTTCGTCGCGGCCGATGATCGGATCGATATCGCCTTTGCGCGCTTGCTCGGTCAGGTCGACCGAGAACTGCTGCAACGCTTCTTCCTTGCCCATGGCGGCCGGCCGCATCGCGCCGCTCGCTTCGCCGGGGGCCGCTCCCCCGCCCACTTTCGAACCATCTGTCGCTGTAAGACGCTCTTCAACCGATCCGCCGGTAATCTTCGCAAAATCGCGCGTCAGCTCATCGACGTTGATCTTCGAAAACTCCTTGGACATGCCGAGAAGAGCGTGGCTCAACCCGCGCGTCTTCAGGATCCCGACGACAAGATGCCCTGTGCGCACGTGCGATTCACCGAACATGAGTGAGCCATACACCCAGCCGCGCTCGACGGATTCCTCAACATGCGACGACAAATCAGAAATCGAGGTAGCGCCGCGGGGAAGCTTATCGAGAGACTCCGTGATATCCCGCGCCAGCCGGGCCGGATCGCACTCAAAATGCCGTACGATGCGATGCAAATCCGAGTCGGCCCCCTGAAGAAGTTGATGCAACCAGTGCACCAGTTCCACATACGGGTTGCCCCGCATCTTACAGAAAACCGTAGCGCTCTCGATGGCCTTGTAAGCGAGGCTGTTGAGCTTGCCGAACAACGCGGCCCGATTGATTTCACTCATAGCGATTCTAGCGCCCGTGAAATGTTGATTTAGGACTGAAACTATAAACTAACGAACCGTTCTGCGTATTTGAATATGCTGGCAGCCCCCAGCTCTGCCGAGGGTTTTTATTTCGATTCGGTCGCTGCCGAAACCATTACCTATCAGCCGCGGGCAAAACCGGAAAAAGAACCCCCGGCGAAGCCGGGGGCTGAAGAACTATTTGAAGTTTAAAGCCTATCCCGCTGCCGCCTGCAATCTGCCCAAATCGATGTAAGCCGAATCCGGCTCAGTGAATTCAATCGTGGCCACGATGAATTGCCCATCGCGGGATTGGGCCAACGTCGTGTTGTCCCATTGCCGCACGTGGCGATACTCAATTTTCTCAGTAGGCTCGGCGGTTTCCATCGCATCTAAAACCAAATCACCTGGATCGCGCTGCATCCGGTCGCGCATGATCCACGAGGACCAACCGAGATGACCGACCATTCCCAGGGCCATTGGCGGCAGATCCTCCTTGCGGAGAAACAATTGGAGATCCCATTGCAAATGGTCGCCGACATAGCCGCGCACCGCAGCCGTCAATCGCTCCAAGCTGACTCCCGACGACACGCGGCGTTCGCCCTGACCGGGCTGCCCATCCTCGGAAAAGGCGCCGCCGTGCGACATGGGACGCACGTCGCCCGTCGTTGCATCCACAGAATATCCACACGGCAGCATTCGATAATAGTCGTCCAGCGACAACGGCCCGAAGGTGACTCGAAACTTCTGCTGGCAGTCCCACACGTGTGAACCGACCGTTGTGTTGACCCCGAGCGCCGCCGACGATTGCCCCAGCAGGCAACGACAATTCGCCGGCAATTCAATCCACTGGCCGACGAACTCTTGGATCTCCACCGGCAGGCGAAAGTAGCCGCTGAGAATTGCCAGCAAACCTTCCGCATGGCGCGTCTGGCAGCCCATCAGTCCAGCGAAGTGCCTCTTCGGCAAATCCGGCAGCGCATCGCGATTCATCAGCGATCGCATGCCCATACCAAACACCGAAGCGACATAATCGCCGAAGCGATCGGCTACCGGATTATCGAAGCTCACCGTCGGTCGCACGCGCGCCCATGCCCGATAAAAAAACGAAACCATTCGGTGATGGAACACATCCAGAAACCGCAGCAGCGTGAAGTCCTCATGGTTGCGAAGCCGGTCGCGAATATATTCCGTAAGATGTAAGGGCAGGGGACCCTGCGGACCCAACAGGCCGAGGAATCGCTGAATCAGGCGCGGCGGCCGGCCTTGCTCTTTTTCAACGGTACTAAGCGTGGCCGGGGCGAAAGCCAGCGAAGCTTCCTGGCCGAACCGCACCGGGTCGTCGGCCGTACGCGACGAGTGGCCGGTGCGCGGCTTTTCCGGATTCGCGCAATCCATGCGGCGAATCGCTTGGAAGAAGTCGAACGCGTAGGGCTCCGCTTCGAGTTGCTCCATGAGCGTCACAGGACGTGACGACGCCCGATCCGAGTCGGCCATCGCATCACCTCCTGGCGCTGCACCGTGCGCAGCACGGTTTCAGTGAACGAGTTGATCGAAACATACTTCGAGAAAAACTGCTCCAGGACGGCCCCCAGCAAATACACGCCGATGCCTTCGAACGATTCCTCATCCAGCGTGAGTGTGACTTCCATCCCCCGGCCAAACGTGAGCGGCCCGTTCGTCGAGAGCTGGCGGATGATCGGTTCGGAACGAATCGAGCGGACGCCGTCGATCTGTTTCTGCATGGTCGCCTCGCCGGAGTCGGCGTAGAGGCGCAACATTTCCCGCAAGGCGCCGGCCCCTTCGTCGCCTGCTTCGCCGGTAAGCGACAGGTAATTCAGCCCGAGGTGGCTGACAAGTTTCCAGATCATTTCCCCGGGCGCATGGGCCAGTGAAGGCCGCGGAGGCGTCGGCCCGGTGATGCATCGCACCGCATTCACGGGCGCGGCGATTTCAAGCGCAAAATCGCTCGTGCCGCTGCCCAGCGGCAACTGCAACGGGAGGTCGCGATTGGTGCATAACGTCTCCACGGCCAGCACCTGCAGGTCCGACGAATAAGGCGCGTTTCGGCGGTCAACCAGCGACACATACACCTCGCTGCCCAGGTAGCTGGTGCGCGTGCCGAACTTGTGCTGCTTTCGCGAAACCAGCCGCGGCGTGCGGCGTATCGCATAATATCCGCGACTTTCTTCCGCCGACTGGTCCGTCAAAGAATAAAACGGGAAGAACTCCTGCTTGTTTTCCGCGCCCGTTCCGAGCCCGATCACTCGACATACCTGGTAAATCTCCAAGTCCAAGGGCCGCGTTCGATCCGGCACAACATGGTGCTCCGACTTTCGGTTGTCAACGTGTACCGGATCGGTGCGCTTAGGGAACAAATTGACCGCCGGCGTGCAGAACAGCACCACGTTGCTTTTGTCGACCGCGTGCGTGAAACCGGCTTCCGACCGATTGAATAAGATGATCACGTCCACCTCGTTGCCGGCGCAGCGCCGCAACGCGGACCCGATCCCGCGTAGCTCGATGAAAAGGTAACGTTCGCGAAAGGCGAAGTATTCGCTAAGCAGGCGATAACCTTGGAACGACGCCAGCTGATAAGGCAAAAGGGCGTGCTGTGGCTCGAACCCGAGCGGCTGAATAATGTCTTTGCTTAGCAGTTCGTGCCAGGTCTCGCCTTCGCCGACTGGGTTCACCAGCACGGCTTCGGCATGCGCCATGCACTGCTCAAACAAAGTAACGGGCAGCTCCTCGCGGCCTTGTATGTAAATCGGAAGGTTTTCGAGCGCAAGAGTCTTGAATTTATGTCCTGGAGCCATCCGCAGCCGAATACGGAGCCCCGCCACTGCGTCGCGAACGCTGGCCGGCAGCTCGATCGCGGCGACGTCGCGGCTAAAATAGTCGGCCCGCACAACTTCCAGGGGCCATAGTTGCAGGTCGTGCCCGGTTCGGTATTCGCACGCCGTTTGTTCGCCTTTCACCAGCTTCCCGCGTAGCACCGTGCCGCGCGGGATCGAATATCCTTCCGAGAGCCCGCTTTTGGTAGCGTCCGGGTCAAACCGCACGATGGCCATCGAGGGCATCGGCGCCAGGAAATGCGGATAGATAACCTCGAGTAAGTTTTGAACCAGCTGCGGGAATTCCGAGTCCATCTTCAACTGGACTCTCGCCGCCAGGAACGCGAACCCTTCCAGAAGACGCTCGACGTACGGATCGGCGCACTCGAAGGCGTCAAGTCCCAACCGCCCGGCAATTTTGGGAAAATCGCGCGCAAATTCACCGCCCAGCTCCCGGATATGGCGCAATTCGTTGTCGTAATGCTTTAGCAGCCGTGGATCCATGAATCTTCGATCAACTTGAATTCCCGTAGCTGTACTCGCAAGAGTTCAGCCAGCGAAAGCTCGCCTGAATTCTTGCAAGTTCAGCTACGTGTCATTGCGTCTTCTGAGTCACAATACACTCCCCCGTGTCGAGATCGACCTCGGTTTGCATGTACAAATGAAGGGGAAGCGGATGTGCCCATAGATCGGCTTCAATCGCAAACTTCAATGTGTTGTTCGACATCTCATCCTCTGACAAGATCGCCTTCACCGAAACCGAGTCGCGTATCAGCCGCGGCTCGTAGGTGCGAATTGCTTCCAGAATCTGAGCCTCTAATTTTTGCGGGTCGCGGTTGGACGACGTCAATCCGGATAGCGCTGGAATGCCATAGTTGACGACCGAGCGCATCACTTCCGGGCAGTCGTCGATCTGCTCGCGAGATGCCAGGTTCTCGCAATTAAACAGCCAGGTCAAATCGCGAATCACGCATTCGCGCAGCCGCGACAGCGATAGAACGCGCTGCTCGCGTGATTCCACGTCCTTTTGCGGCTCATGATCGGTCAAGCGATCCAACAGCGCCGGTTGAAGCCGCTCTCGAGGAGTCAATTCGGCCATATTCAATCAGATGATTCAGCAAACTCGATCCGTCGCACGTTGAGGATTGGATACTCGCCTTCGTCGGTTGCCAGAATCCGTTGGCCTATTCCCTCGTAGACCACCTCGCTCGACTGGCGCCACTCGGTCAGCCGCGCAAGGCGGATTTGCCCGCTGTCGTTCTCCTCGGAACCGGGATAACGAGTCGGAATCATGCCGACCGCCTGCCCCTGGTTCGTCCATAGAAATCGGGCAGGCAGCCATACGATGTCGCACAGATCGCTCGGAGCGTCGATATCGATCCGGGCGATCCGCTGAAACGGCACCCAGTAGTACTTGCCGTTGAGGATCACTTCGAGCAAGGGACCGAGTCGCGTGTCGGCGTCGGCGATCCAGGAAAAGGATGCCTCGCTTTCGCCAGCAGAAAGCGCAGGATCGGCGGCGACCGCCAGCTTGCCACCGGAGGTCGGTGCCTCTTCGAGTGCCTGGCCGCGCAGCTTTTGCGATGCGGCCGCGTCGCCCTGATTCGACACCCGAAGCGCTTCGACCAGCTGAGCCATCCACGGCTCCGGGTCGCCGAGAATCATCGGCGATCGCTCGCCGGCGAACACGCCGCGGCGCAGAATTTCACAGCGGATGACTTCCTGGTACGTCCGCGCCATCGGCATCGAGCCGGCGTCCAGATCGCGGATGACGCCGAGCTGCGTCATTGCCCGGTCCCATTGGCCGAGCACCGACAAAAGTTGAAACAGGAAAATGCGATGGCGTGGATCGTCGGGCGAAGCTCGCACCTCATTTTGAAGGATGCCAAGCGCCCGGTCTAAATCCCCGTCGCGCAGCGCGTCGCGTGCCGACATCCTTCAACGACCCCTCCCTTTACATTATTGAGAGCACATAACGAAATGAAACCGCCCAGAACGGCAAGCCATGGAAGCCATTGTATTTACTTGGCGATCTTGGCGGTTTTGATGAGTTTGTAAGAGCTCTTATTTCTTCTGCGATGGCAACTTCGACGTCAGACGCAAAGAAACTGTCAGACCCTCCAATTGATAATGAGGTCGCAGGAAGAACTTTGCCGAGTAATATCCGGGGTTGCTTTCATCCGGTTCGACAACCACTTCAGCGGCGGCCAGCGGCCGGCGCGCCTTATCGGCGTCTGAGGCGATCCCCGGGCTCGGTTCAATATATTGGTTGATCCAGTTCTGGAGCCAGGTTTGAATCTGGTCCTGCTCCATGCTGGCCCCAATCTTATCCCGAACCATGCACTTCAGGTAGTGGGCGAATCGGCATACGGCAAACATATACGGCAGACGTGCCGAGAGGTTCGCGTTCGCCGTCGCGTCGGGATCCTGGTATTCCGTCGGCTTCTGCAGCGACTGCGCGCCGATGAACGCCGCGAAATCGCTGTTCTTTTTATGGATGAGCGGCATGAAGCCGTTCTTGGCCAGTTCCGCCTCGCGACGGTCGCTGATGGCGATTTCCGTCGGGCACTTCATGTCCACGCCGCCATCATCTGTGGGAAACGTGTGTGTCGGCAAGCCTTCGACCGCGCCGCCAGACTCCACGCCGCGAATCGCCGTGCACCAACCGTACATCTTAAAGGCGCGGGTAATGTTCGTCGCCATCGCGTACGCCGAGTTGGCCCAGGCATACTTGCTGTGGTCGGTGCCTTCGACGTCTTCCTCGAACGCGAATTCTTCGACCGGATCCGTCTTGGCCCCATAGGGCAGACGGGCCAAAAACCGCGGCATCGTCAGACCGATGTAGCGCGAGTCCTCGGCTTCACGCAGCGATCGCCACGGCGCGTATTCGGGCGTCTGAAAAATCTTCGTCAGGTCGCGCGGGTTGCTCAGCTCCTGCCACGAATCCATGGCCATGACCGTCGGATCGGCCGCCGCAAGAAACGGCGTATGAGAAGCCGCGCAGACTTGCATCAACTCCTGCAGGATTGCCACGTCCGGCGGGCTGTGGTTGAAGTAATAGTCGCCCACGATGCAGCCGTAAGGCTCGCCGCCGAACTGGCCGTATTCCTGCTCGTAAATCGCCTTGAAAATCGGGCTCTGGTCCCAGGCCACTCCTTTGAACTTTTTGAGCGTCTTGCCCAGATCATTCTTGGAGATGTTGAGCACCCGAATCTTCAGCATTTCGTCCGTTTCGGTGTTGTTCACCAGGTAGCTCAAGCCGCGCCACGCGCTTTCCAGCTTCTGGAAATCCTCGTGATGCAAAATCTGGTTGATTTGCTCAGTGAGCTTCTGATCGATCTCGGCGATGATCGCCGTAATGGAATCAAGCGTGTTGTCCGAGACAAGCTGCGCGTGCTCAAGCGCCTGCGTAGCGAGCGTCTTGACGGCCGACTCGATCGCCTCCTTCGCCGCATCGGACTTTGGTTTGAACTCTTTCTTTAAGAGCGTAGCGAATTCGCCGGATTCAAAAGCCGTCGTGGCTTCTGCAGCCTGGCTCTGGAGGTTGGTCTTTGCCATGTCCCGAAACTCGTGTGGTTCTATTTTGCGACGATCGCGCTATTGCGCGCGCCGTCAGTTGAGCTGGTCCAGCAACGAGTCGAGGTCATCCGTTCCTTCGCCTTCTTTGCCGGACGAATCTGTACCCTTTGTATCCGACGTTCCGCCCGTCGGCTCGGCCGAGGCAACGGGCGCTTCAGCAGCCGGGCCATTCGACGGTTCCATTGCGGCCGGCGCGGCGCTTGCCCTGCTCGCCGCCGGATTGCGCGTCGATCCCAACGCCGCCAATAGCCCCGGGTCTGCCAGCATCTTGCCGATCAGGTCCTCGGCGCCCGTCTTGCCGTCCATGTAGGTCATGAGGTTCGACAATTGGGTGCGTGTCTCCAGCAGTTTGCGGAGCGGCTCCACCTTTTGGGCAATCGCGGCTGGTGAAAAATCGTCCATGCTTTCAAACGTGATATCTACCTGGAGATTACCTTCCCCGGTGAGCGTGTTGGGCACGGCGAATGCCACGCGCGGCTTCATCGCCTTTAATCGTTGATCGAAATTATCGATGTCGATTTCTAAGAATTTACGGTCCGCGACCGCAGGTAGCGGTTCGACCGGTTTTCCGGACAGGTCCGCCATCACCCCCATCACGAACGGCAGCTGGACCGTCTTCGGCGAACCGTAAACCTCTACGTCATATTCGATTTGAACGCGAGGAGCCCGGTTTCGGGCTATGAACTTTTGACCGCTTTTTTTGGCCACGGCTGACCCCTTTTACGACGCTTGCATCGAGAGTAGAACTACCTATTTTCCACTTATAGATTAAAGGCCCACAACAAACAACTCAATACGAGCCTTAGCTTTTCGTCGAGGATCGCGGCCCTCGGACTATCGCAAATCGGTTAAAACAGCCTGACATTTCGCCGGACGCCACCCGGCTTAACCCCCAGAACCGTCATTGTCGGTTCCCGCAAGTGCCTGAATCTGGGCCATCGCGTCGGGCGTCAAGTCTTGGACGATTTCCAAGAAGCTTTTCGACGCCAGCCGTTTGGCGCGTGTCAACAGCAGAGGCAGCGGGCTGGATGGCTCGTGGCGGGCGTAATACTGGCAAATCTTTTCCAGTGCCTTGATGACATCTTCCCGGGATTGGATCTCACCGGTCAGCCGATCCGCTGAAGGCGTCGGCGCGCCATCGCCACCCGTCGCCGCCGCTTCCCCAGAAACCTCGGTTGCTGCGTCGCGCCGCTGGAGGTTTTGTTCCAGAACCACATACACGTCCCGCAGCGTATGGCGAAGCAGTTCCAAGCTCACCGCCCGCGCGGCGCCGACTTGTTGTGTGATGACCGATTCGATGGCTTCAATGTGCTCCAAACCGTCGCGAGCGGCATTTGTATTGGTTCGTAGATCTTCGAGGTCACATTCGCTGAAGGCCGCGTCAATCGTCGAAGATTTGATCGGCTCCTCGCCGGTCGAGGGCGGAATTTCCCCATTCGCAATGTCGATGTCGCGAAGCGAGAATCGACCCACCAGTCGGGCCGAAACGATCGGCGTCGTACGCAAGGATTTAACCGTCGTCCCTTGGTCGGTCAAAAACGAGATGGTATTCACCCGCAACGTCGGATCATTGTCGTCATCGGGGTCTAGTTGCGGATGGACCGTGGGCCAAAACCGCTCGACGTAGCCACGAACCAAGGCCAGCCCTTCTGTAAAAGCCGGCAGCCCCTCGGTTTCAAGCAACCCCAGCGCCAGCATGCACGCGACGCGCAAGTCCTTGGTGCGCGTGACTAGATCCATCCCAAGTTGCCGGACGTCCAACCAATTGGGCGGTTCGGCCGGGATGATCGTGGCCCCATACTGCTGTTCCGGTTTTTCACGGGCTGCCTGCTCAAATGCGGCGTATGTGGGATCGTACTCCAGGTTCTCGCCCGAAGGCGCATCGTCCGAAAGCGGCTGCAGCAGGCTTTCAACGTCAAGAGTGGCCATGCGCGGCTCGTGGAACTATGGCGCGAAAGATAAGACACTGCCCGGCGGGCAGCTCCCCCTAATTTTAGGTTAAGCGTGGCGCCCGGCGATAGCAAGCGGGCGATATATCGCCTCTGCCGTACGTGTCCAACAAGATGCACCGTTTGGTGCCGCGCCGCGAGCGATTGCCCCGCGAACTGCCGCAATAACGAGCCCAGTTAAGATGGAGAATCCGGTTGTAGGACCTTTCGCGACGGGCCGGATCGGCGCAGCGCATGTTTTCAAGACGCCGCCGCTTGGCTTGGCTCGCGCCGCAACGGCCGGCTAGACCCCGTCATCGCCTGAACGATCGCCCGTAGCGGCAACGCGCTCCGGTCGATAGTGGCGAGTCTGTTCGTTCAATGCCGCCACGTCGGCGGCAACCTCCTGCAATCGATGCGCAACAACCTCCAGCTCCTCGCGCAGCGTCAAGAAGCCCTTTTCTTCAAGCTCCTTGATGTGCGCCTCGACTTCATCTGCGACTTTACCGCTGCTCTGGTCCTCCGCCTCTTGCATCGAGCCGATGATGACGCCCGTAAACAGGTTCAGCATGATCATGGTGCCCAGCATGATGAACGAGACGAAATAAATCGGCGCCGCGACAGGATGAGGTTCCGACCGTCGATTCACTGCCTCGGGCAGGTCCTTCCACTCGTCACTATAGTTAATGTCGGATCCAAACAACTGCGAGTGCATGACGTCGTTCCATCCTTCGAGCGTTACCACCTGAAATAGCGACAACATCGATCGTTGAAGATTGCCGAATCGAACGGGATCGTTATCTCTGAACAGGAACGTGCCCATCACCGCGTAAATATAGAAGTGCAATAGCAGCAGAACGCCGACGTAGCCCAGCGCAGGGATCGACTTGAGTAGCGCGCTCACCAGGATTTGCAGGCGAGGCAGCATCGTGAGCAAACGCAAGGCCCGCAGTAGCCGGGCCATGCGAAACACCATCACGACCTGCCTTCCGCCACTGTCGCCAATCGGAAGGAGGCTGACCGCGATGATCGCAAAGTCAAAAATATTCCAGGGGTTCCGAAAATACTCCCACGGCTTGGAGCCGTGAGCAACGACCTTGATAACGATCTCCGCCACGAATACGCCAAGAATGATGTTTTGCAATAACTGGAACCACCCGCCGATCCGTGTGTGTACATCAAACCGGGGATACGTTTCCATTCCGACAAGGACCCCGGACAGCACGATGAGCGCCAAGATGAACTGGTTGAACGCCGGCGACGCGACTATTTTTCGACACGTCTCGACTAACTTATTTGACGGCTCGGCCATAACGTTTGTCCCCGCTAAACGTGGCGATCCCGATCACTCAAATCAAGCTCGCTTGCCGTGGCAGCCGCTGGAATCCGCGGACCGTTGTCGCGCGAGATTTCGACTGAGTTCGGCCACACTTCCCAGAAGTTGCAAATAGCTACAATGTCAGTCTGTACCGTGAATTTGCCCCATGTCAAGCATACAACCGGACCGCACGTGCTGCGCTTTACGGCCCAAGCGCCGATCAGTTAGGATGGAGCTTATTGGGAGCAAGTTTTTACGCAACATCCGGATTGGCGCCTCGTGCCGGACACGCGCCGGAATCGCATTCGAAAAGCTTGACTCGGCGATGGGTTGCGGGACCTGGAGCTGAGTAGCGGCCATGAGAAACCTGCCTGTTCACTGGTATGAAGGTCTGTTTTTGCGCCCGCATCATTTGCAGGCCGCGGACCGCTATTGGACCGAGCTGGTGCAAACCAGCTCCCGTTGGAACTGCGCCTACGACTACGGCTTGTACGCGTTCGAATTCAGCAAGGAGGCTCTGGCCAACCATCAGATCGACGTCCATATCTTGAAGGCCCGCATGCGCGACGGCACGATCGTCGACCTCGACTTGGGCCAGCAGCCCGATCGCGTTGACCTCAAGCAATCGGTGGGCGAAGTTTCCAACCTTGCCGCGCAGCTGGGCGAGGCCTTCGAGCAGGAATCGATCGTCCGAGTCTATTTGGCCGTCCCCAAGCTCAAGTTGGGTCGCGTCAACATCGCCACGACCGAACAGGATGGCGGAACGCGCTACTCCGAAACGCGCCTGATGCTGGCTGACGAAAACCGCGGCGGTCACGAACAGCAAGTCCAGCTCCGCGAGCTCAATGCCAAGCTGGTGCTCTCCACGCAGGACCTTACTGGTTACGAACTGCTCCCCATCGCCCAGATCAAACGCGCTAGCGAAGGCGAAGCCAGCCCGGAGCTCGACAACGAATACATTCCGCCTGTGCTCGCCATCAACAGCTGGCCGGGGCTCGGCAGCGACATCGTGCGCGCCCTCTATGACGTGATTGGTCGAAAAATGGAGGTCCTCAGCAAACAGATCCTCAATCGAGGGATTGGCCGCGAAAGCCAGGACCCCGGCGACCTCGACCGCATCTCGATGCTTGAAAAGCTCAACGAAGCGTACGCCACGCTGTCGATCCTGGCGTTCGCCCAGTCGATCCATCCGCTCGTGGCCTACACCGAGCTGTGCCGAATTCTTGGCCAGCTCTCGATTTTTACGCCGCAGCGCGTCGCCACCGACATTCCCGCCTACGATCATGAGGATCTGGCGCGGATCTTCAAGCAAATCAAGCGGCGGATCGAAGACATCCTGCGCTCTGTGCGCGACTACGAATTCGAGCAGCGCTACTTCGTGGGCGTGGGCTTGGGAATGCATGTCTCGCTCGAGCCGAACTGGTTCCACTCGAATTGGGAGTGGTGCATCGGCGTCAAGAAAGGCGACCTGAGCGTCCAGGAGTGCCGCCGAGTGCTCGAGCCTGGCGTGTTGGACTGGAAGCTGGGCAGCACTCGCGACGTGGAGAACATTTTCCTCAGTCGAAAACCGGGCGTTCAGCTGCGTCCGCTGGAGCGGCCGATTCGCGCGCTGCCAGCGCGGCAGGACTGGATTTACTACGAAGTCATTCAAAATGATTCGCCGGCATGGCGCGACGTGGTTTCCACCCAGACGCTGGCCATGCGATTTACCGACAAATTGATCCTCAACCGGGACAAGCTGCAAGGGGAACGGGAGATCGTCGTGGCGGCGCTCGACAGGAAAGTAAAACTCCAGTTCGCACTCTTCGCCATTCCTCATCATCAATGACACCGAATTTCGCGCAGGCCGTCGATCCGATCTACCTGTATGTTCTGGCGCTGCTGGACCGCATTAGCCGATCGGCAAAGATCAAGGCGCACGACGAGCGAAGCAACATCCGCCGTCTGATCGACGAAGCCGAAGCGCGTTTGGGTTTTGGAACCGAGTGGGAGCTTGCCAAGTACGCGTTGGTTTCCTGGATTGACGAAATGCTGGTGGAAACTGCCTGGGAAGGTCGCGACTGGTGGGGCAACAACGTTCTGGAAATTGAGCTTTTCAATTCGCGTGAGTGCAATGAGAAGTTCTTCGTCAAGGCACGGCAGGCCTCCACGATCACCGGGCGCGACGCACTGGAGGTGTTTTACGTGTGCGTGATCCTTGGTTTTCGAGGCTTGTACCAGGATCCCATATCGGGCGCGGCCGTTGCTCAGACCTTGAATATGCCTACTGAATTGAATGAATGGGCCAGGCAGACCGCGCTCTCCATCCGCTTGGGGCAGGGGCGCGATGCGCTCGCCGCGCCGGGCCACGAAATCACCGGCGCTCCGCCGCTGCGGTCGCGCGCCGCGGTGGTCTGGCCCTGGCTGGCCGTCACGCTGTTGGCCTCCACTGCTTTTCTGATCCTCTACCATACGTACTTTTAGCGATGGCAAAAAAACCGGCCAAAGCGAAACCTCCCGTCGAAGAATCCGAGCCGGAGGAAGGCGATGATGCGCTTCCCGAAGCGCCGGCGCAGCTTCCGCCGCCCCCGCCGCAGGTTTCCGTGCCGGCCAAGGCTTCTTGCCTCACGTTCATCGTTTTGCTGCTCGCTGAGCTGTTCGTCATCACGTTCGTGTGGTTCACCCGGCGCAGCATGCCGTTCGAGTGGCCCTGGTTCATCGGCGTCAACCTCCTGATTATCGTCATTCCAATCGTCGTCTACAGGGCCGTGGCGCTGTGGATGTTCGATGAGATCGCTCGCTTCCCCGATATCGCCGGCGCCTGGCGCGCGGGGCTTGCCGAGCTGCAGCGGCAGGGAATGACCCTTGATTCGGCGCCATTGTTCCTCGTTCTCGGCACGGGCAACGACAAGCTGCGCCGCAATTTCATGAGCGCCGCGGACCGCGACTATCGCATCGATGGCGGCGCCGACTCGGCCGCGCCTATCTACTGGTATGCCAACGACGACGGGATATTCCTTTACTTGAACGACGTGAGTTGGACCAACGCGGCGATCACGATGTACGAAATTCACGCCGCTGCAATGAAGGGCGGTCAGCCATTGCCGGGCGATGTGCCGCAAGCGGCGATCGGCGGACGCAAGGCCCAGCGCTATCTGGGCACGCTCGTGCCGGGCGTACTGCCGGCCGCGGCGCCGCAGGCCCCACGCGCCGAAGCGCCCTCCGATGTTGCCGCCTTGGAACGGTCCGGCGCGGCGCCGGCCCCGGCGGCCAGGTCCCAAGGCCCGAGGTCGGCTGCACCTGTTGACGGCGGCGCCGGCAACTACTTCCAGACCATCAGCCCCGATCAGCTTGCCAGGCCTGCCGCGCCGGCGGCAGGTGGGCCAGCCCGGGCGCCGGTTATCGCCGCCCGTCCTGCCGTAGCAGGCCAACGCGTTACCAATCGCTTGAGCTCGCAAGCTTCCAGTCATCAATTGCAGCGCTTGGAGAATGTTTGCGGCATGCTCCGCAGGCATCGGCATCCGGTGTGCCCTGTCAACGGCATCCTGACGCTCTTGCCATTCGAAATGCTCAAGGCCGCCGACCAGGATGTGGCCGAGCTGGAACGCGCCATCAACGCCGACCTGACGACGATGTATCGCGAGCTGCAGCTCCGCTGCCCGGTGACGGCCGTCGTCGTGGGCATGGAACAGGAGCGCGGCTTTCGCGAGCTGATCCGCCGCATCCCGCGCGAGCATCTCAAGCAGCGCTTCGGCCAGAAGTTCGACGTGCGCGTGCCGGCGACCGAGGAAGAGCTGCAGAAGTTCTCCTCGCACGTTTGCGGCACGTTCGAAGACTGGGTGTACATGCTGTTCCGCGACGAGCAGGCTCTCGCTCACCCGGGCAACACCTATCTCTATGCCCTCTTGTGCAAAGTCCGCCGCACAATGAAGACCCGCCTGGGCAATGTGTTGGGCAAAGGCTTTGGATCGAGCCGCAAGGACAATGATCTGTCCGTACTTTTCAGCGGTTGCTACTTCGCCGCCACCGGCCCGAAAACTGACCGCCAGGCATTTGTGAGCGGCCTGTTGAGCAAGCTCTACGACGAACAGGAAGACATCGAGTGGACCTCGGACGCTCTGCGCGACGACCGCCGCCGCGGCCTGTTGGCCACAATTGGCTGGGTCGTTGCCGCACTGATCCTTCTCGCCGCCGGCATCTGGTTCCTGGTGAATCAATTCACCGGCTAAAATAAGCCCGGCGACAAATACGGTCCCGGGTTGACTCCCTCCCCCCTTGGGGGGAGGGCCGGGGAGGAGTAAACTTTTCGCTAATCGCCGTTCGATTTGGCCCGAGGACTTCGCTTCGTAACGGAGGAACTCATGGCAACGCAAAACGTCAACTCGCTGAAACTGTCGTCCGCCGCCAAGAAGGGCGCCGAAGCGCTCTTGAAGGAGCATCCGGAAGTCGAATTCACCAGCGGCAAGCGCGACCTGGCCGAGCAGGCCGACGCCATGGCCGGCAACGTCGTCAAGAAGCGCGATTGGATCAAGAACACGTATGCCTCCAGCGAGGCCAGCAAAGCCTGCCAGAAATGGGTCGACGATCATCCCGAGGCGAAAACCCAAAAAGAAATCGCCGACGGACTGCACGAAACGCTCAAAGGCCTCGGCGGCAAGGCCAGCCAGATCTCCAAGCACCTCACCGGCGACGCCTTCGACGTTCAACCCGCCAGCAAGAACGCGGCCGCAATCAAGAAATCGATCCAGAACCTCCCCGGCATCAAAAAATTCCTCGACAAAGAGGGCGGCCTCACCGTCTGGCACGCCGAGTTCTAAAGCGCGCATAACCAATATCCGAGGTTGAGAACTGGCCATGGACGTGGCTTGCATCGGTCATGTGCTAAACGAAATGAGGAGCGGTCGGAACCGGCTCTTCTTGAATTTCGCCCCAGCAAAATTTTTTCTTTTTTCTCGTGGGGCGTTATTCGGCGAATTTCGCCCCAGCGCGCTGCCGCAAGTCGTTTGCTGGTTGCGCGTTAGTGAGTGGCGGTGGGGCGAAACTGTCTGAGTTTCGCCCCGGGGGGGTGACAAAATCCCCCCGAGGTGAGGCGAAATTCGTTTTAGAGCAGATC
>DASXWB010000968.1:0-8485 GCA_036503915.1 Lacipirellulaceae bacterium
CAGGGTGAGCAGCTCATTGTTGCGGCGGCGCTTCACGTCGTCGGGAACATCATCGGCATACAATTCGGCGCCCTTCGTGCCCGGCCGCTCGCTGTATTTGAAGATAAAGCTGTTCTTGAAGCGAGACTCGCGCACCAGGTCCATCGTCAATTGGAAGTCATCGTCCGTCTCGCCGCAGAAACCGACGATAAAGTCGCTGGTCACGGCGATGCCCGGAACCAGCGCGCGCGTGCGGGCGAGCATCTCGCGATATTCTTCCACGGTGTAGCCGCGCTTCATCCGCCGCAGCACGCTGTTCGAACCGCTTTGCACCGGCACGTGCAGGTACTTGCTGACCTTGGGCAAATCGCGCACGGCCGCAAGCAGGTCGTTCGTCATGTCCTTCGGATAGTTGGTGACGAACTTGATGCGCTCGATGCCCTCGATGTCGTGCAAGCTGACGAGCAAATCGCTGAGCCGCCACGTGCGTTCGCCTTCACGATAGCGATAGCTGTTCACGGTCTGGCCAAGCAATGTAATTTCCTTGCAGCCTTCGCCAGCCAGCTGCCGCGATTCGGCCAAGATGGCTGCCGGCGGACGGCTCTGCTCAGGCCCTCGCACGCTCGGCACGATGCAATACGTGCAGAATTTGTCGCAGCCGATCATGATGCGAACGTACGCCTGATAGGGCGTCGGCCGCATCGCCGGATCGCGCAGTGGATCGAAGCTTTCGTGACTGCGCTCGATTTGTTCGCGGCTGCCCTCCTTGCGCCCCAGGCTGACCTCTATCCGCTGGCCGCCTTGGGCGCGAACCTCACGCACCAGCGCGGGCACCTGGTGCAGCTGCCCAGGCCCGATCACGAGATCGACGTACGGTGCCCGCTTGAAAATGAGGCTCTGGTCCTTTTGGGCCATGCAACCAAGAACGCCAATGACTTTATGCGGATGCTGTTTTTTGGCGTTTTTCAAGCGGCCCAGCGCGCTGTAGATTTTGTCCTCGGCGTGCTGGCGGACGCTGCACGTGTTGAACAGAATCGTGTCGGCCTCATGGACGCTCGTGGTCAGCTCATAACCGTCTTTGCGCAGGCTGGCCACGACCAGCTCGCTGTCGAGCTCGTTCATCTGGCAGCCGACGGTTTCGATGTAGAGTTTCATTGGTAGGTAAGCCGCCCTTCGGCCGTGAGCTCAGGGCCGAACGGCAAGCGTGGCGCTGCGGTTAAAACTGTAGCCGGCCTCTGCGAGGCCGGCTGCCGGGGTAATAGACCCCGGCTGCAGATGCTGCTACTCGTTCATTACGACTACGCCGCGTCGCGATCTTGTTCAGCTTCCCGCTGTCGCCGCTTGGCACGCCTTTGGGCCTGGACTTGCTTCTGCACATCCGCCACCAAGACGTCGCGCCGCTCGCGCATCAGCCGCACGAGCGTCATAATGGCCACGTATGCGGCAATCGCCAGCAGGAGGATGTCGCTGCGTGTCAACCATTCCATGATGATTATAGCCGAGTGCGGCGTTAGCGTGGAGCGGCCGCTTGACCGCCTGAGGCGGGCGGCGGCGGGAGCGACATGGTTGAATTCGCCGCCGTTCGCACTTCGCTCAGGCGGCGCAGCGAGTTGAGGGCCATCTGAAACTCGGGCCGCGCATGAAGAGCCGCGTATTCAGATCGCCGAGCCACATCTTCGTACCGCGTAAGCGCCGGCTGAATCGCCTGGGCCGTCGGCATGCGTCCGGGCATGTAGACCTCGGCCGGAAGCGCCAGGTAACGGCGCCAGTTTTCATCGAGATTCGCCACGAGTTGTCGCGAGGCCGCGTCCAGCTCCTGCCGGGCCGTGTCCATTTCACTTTGCCCCTGGGGCACCCAAGCTCCCCCGCCCGCAGGCACCGGTGGCGCGCCTGCGACAGCCATTGGAATCGCCGCCGTGTAAGCCGAGATGGTTTGCAGAAGGTTCATGGCCGAAGCCGGCACCGCGCCGGGCGGTTGGTAGTAGAGCGCCTCGGCCGGCGGATCGAGCGAGATCGACGAGCCGTCGATCGACACGCCAACAAAGGCCCCGCGGGCTCGCGAGTACGATAGAATCTCAGCCCGCAGTTGCAAGTCGGTCGCCGCCGAGGTTTGCCGGCCTACCGGCCCGGCCGCCGCCGAAGCATCGACCCCAATTTTCACTGTGCCGCGCAGCAGGTTCGCCACGCTCTGCGGCGTGCGAAAAACAAGCACAAGGTCAGTCGCTTGAACGCCGATCTGGTAGCCGATGCTGCCGCCGGTAATCTGAATCATGCGCGGCGTCTGCCATGTGCCCGCGGCGTCGCGCACCACGAGCACGCCGCGCCCATGCTGCACGCCGACCACAAACGCGCCGCGCACCATGTTTGGCATGATGGCAATGGCTTGCGCCTCGGCCAGCAAGTTGCGCGGAATGCTGTTGCCGGGCATGACCATGGCCTGTGCGAACACGTTCGTCGCGTCGATGACGGTCACCTCCGCAGGCGAGGGTTGAACCAGAACCTGGCCTGCCACTTGACGTGGACTAAGCGCAAGAACGATAGCGACGCTGATGATTGCGACAGCAATGCGAGGGGTCATGATCGCACCTTATTTCTCACTTCGGCTTAAAGAGTTTGTCGAGCGCCTTGTTCAGTTCGCCGCCAATGGCCTGGCCGGCCGCGCTTTGCAGAAGCTGTTGCGAGAGGCTGGCGATTGCGCGCGGGTCCACTTGCGGCCGGGTGAGCGTGCCGGAGATCGGCACCTGCAGTGACTGGCCCTTCAGGCCGGCGAGCAATGGCTGGCTGGCAATCCAGCCGTCCTGAATTGGCACTTGCAGCATGAGCGAAAGAGTTTCGTCGAGGCCGACCGACCCCTGCGAGCGCATCACGATGTCGCCCACCTGGAACTCCATGTTCTGGTGATGCACGCGGCCGTCGACGATGCGGAAGTTAACCTGCTGGTCCCGGATCGAGAGCAGCGTGACCGGTGGCTTGGTGGCTAAGGCCGTGGGATCCTGCCGTTTGGCGATGGCTTCGATCTGCTGCGCCAAGGCAATCCACTCGCGGGCGAGCGCTCCCGGCAGGATGCGCACCGAATGAACGGTAAGTTTGCCGGCCGAATCGAGGCGGCGCATTTCGCCGAGCGGCGCGCGCGTCGCCTCGACCTGCATTGAGAACAGACCTTCAGTTTGCGTGGCGCCGGCCAGGACCGGCGCGACATATTTGAGCATCGCATCGCTGACTTCAGGCGAGATTCGCACGTTCGTCACGAGCGGCCCCGCCGGGTGCATCAGTTCCGCTGGTGGTGGATCGAGCCGCAGGCTGGGAGCGAGCGAGAGCTGGCCTTCGCCGACTGCCAGCAAGAGCGGCTCAACGCGCACCCCGCCGTCGCCGAGCAACGCCGCGATGCGGCCCGGCCCAACGGGCAGGCCGTATACGCTTGCGCCGGACCACGGTAGTTCAGCCTGGGCCCGCACGCGTCGCGACCAATGATTTGGCGATTGCGGCGAGATACTCACCGAATGAAACACGGTGTCGGGTGAATTCAATTGCCCGGCCAGAGCAAATCGGGCCTGCTCGCGGCCGACAAGCTTCACCCCATCGCCGATGTAAGGCGCCACGAGCGGTGTGACTTGAGCAAGGTCGTAGTTCAAGCTGCCGCTGAGGTTGACGTTTGCGTCCGTCGTGAGCTTTTCGATCATGCCGCTGGCCGCGGCCTGCAATGTGTTTGATTGAAGTGTTAGCTGGTTGAGATCGAGTCGGTCGGTGGTTGTTTCGTACGTGCCGAGTGCGCGCAGGGCGACTCGTGGCTCGTTCCAGATGGATTTTTGGGTGGGAGTGGGGACACCCCGGCTCGATTGTGAGAGAGCGAGATTATTTCCGGTGGCCGTCAGTTCGCCGGTGATGCGGCCGTTTTGTTGAGCGAAGCGCAGGTTGCTGGTCAGTTCGCCCTGCGGGTGATACTCGCGCTCGTCAGCTGGCGACACGCGCCAGGCCGCAAGGCGAGCCAGATCGGCGCGAATGGCCGCCACGCCGGTCAGCTGAGCGCCGGTGCCCGCATCCGAGTTTTGTGGCGGACGGTAGGCGACATTCTTGACGGCCAGCGAAACGGTGCTTGTAACCAGCTGCGCCGCATCCGTGGTCGCTTCGCCAGTCGCGGCGTTCCAGCGACCAACACCTGACAACTCCAATCTCGGCTCGGAGATGCTCCACGCTGGGCTGGTGGCACGGAAATCGGTCGAGCTGAATTTGGTATCGCCCAGATCGATTAAATGCCGGGCGACGCGGATGTTCGTCCTTAGCTCACCCTCACCGTCAATCCGCCATTCGCCCAGCGTAATCCAAGGCCGGGCGCGTGTGAGCCAGCGACCGATGCGGCCCTCTGCATTCACTGCGATCGGCCAAGCCGATTCGGCCGCGTTAAGGATCACCGCATTTGCAAGGCGTGCGTCCAATTCATCGCCTTGGGCGCTGAGCCGAACGCGGCCGCTGTCGACGCGGCTCGGGCGGCGCGAGACGATGTCCAGCGTGCCATCCGCCGAGGCCGCGATTTCCAGTTCGGGCTCGGCCCAGACGGCGCCGCTTTCAAGCGCCACGCGCAGCTGCGAGAGTGACGCATCCGCGCGGGCGGTGAATCGATTGTCCTCAGTCTGTTTCCACTCAAGCTTCGCTTCGCCTGTGCCAGCCAGCTCAATCTCGCTGAGATTGACAAACTGGCCAAGTTGTCGGGCGAGGCGGTTTAAGTCGAACTCGGCCGAGGCGGAGAGGTTTTCTGTCGTTCCGTTTGCGGTGATTTTCAAGAAGTCCGACTCGCATGCCAATGAATCGAGTCGAAGTCCCGTGTTCAAGCGCGTGAGCTGCATGTCGGCATTCACCGGCCGCTCCCACTCGAGCGCCCGGCCCGCGCTGGTGGCCGCAAGTTGTGATGTGCGAAGCGAAGCGGCGATGCGCTGCCCGGCCCCGGCAGGCTGGCAATGGCCGGCGAGATCAAGTGTGCCGGAGGTTATTTTCGTGTCGTCGCGAATCCGCAATGTCTTGGGCAGCAGGGCGGCCAGTTTGGCCAGGTCGAGCGCGCCGCGCATCTCCAGGTTGTGTTGTGCGGCCGCGTTCGACACGGCAGCTGTGAGCGAGGGAGATTGCGCCAGCCCTGTTGTATCGACGCTGCCCCGTACTCCTACGCGCGCCGCATCGCAGCGCAGCTGCAAGTCTTGAATCGTAAGACGCGCGGGTTGCGCTGCAAGCTGCCATGGCAACTCGACGCGCGTCAGCCGAATTCGATCTCCGTTGAAAAACGGTGCGCTTGCGTCCAATCGGTCGATCGTCAGTAAGCCAGACGTGGAAATATCGTTCGGGACCGTCGAGGCGCTGGCGGCGGACCAAGCTGCCGCGCCCTGGCCGGAGAGGATGCCACTCAGCTCGCTGGCGACGATAAAGCGCCGGAGCCAGGGTTCAGCCGGGGCAAGTGAAAGTCCGCTAATTTGCCATGCGAGTTCTTGTCGGCCCACCGCGGCCTGCGTAAGCGAAACTGCGATTTGCCCCGACGGAGTTGCTGCCGCAGCGCCATTCCTGCCGCCGGCAAGTTCGACAATCTTCGCCGCGAATGTGCCGCTGCCGATGTTGCCAACGCTCGCACCGGCCGTGTACTGAAGCTGGATGCCTTCAATGCGCCATTTGCGGCTTGTCGCGAGGTCCTCGGCGTGAATCGTGCCGTCCACAAGCTGAATCGCGTATGCCGTTCGCAATGAAGACGTTTTTTCGTCTGGCTCGCTAAGTCGCGAAGCGGCCAACTCGGAAAGAAGGCTGTTGAGCGCGTCTTCTAAATTGCTTCCATCCGGTCGGATGGCAAGGTGAAGCTGCGGTCGAATAATTTGGATCATGCCGAGATTGCTTGGGTTCAGCAGCAGGCTAAGCGGCGAGCGGTCGACACTTATCGATTCGGCCGATAGCAATAGCTTTCCGGCGGCGTCCTTAACTTCAATGCCATTCAGCGATTGTGCGCTGAACCAACCCAAAGACGCGCCGGCCGCGGTCACCCGAACGTCGTCGGCGGGCAAGGCGGCCGAAAGGACCGCGTCGCGCAGACGCGTATTTGCGACCAGGAGCGGCAACAAAGCAACAACGGCCACAAACAGCGCGAGGAGAACCAGCAGCCGCCGGCGAATGCCGCCGCTGCGACTGGCGCGCGGTACGATATGCCATCCTCCAGCTCGCCGCAATCCTGCGAGCGCATGGTTTCGACGCATGCGGCGGATTCTAGGTAGATCGCCGGCTCGGTCCTAGAGCGACGCTTTCGGGACGATGCATGCAATGCAATCGGCTCGCGCGCATGTTGGCGGAACTGTCGCCCCAGCCCGTTACAGCTCAAAATTAAACGTCCGCGAGAAATAGCGATAGGCGCGGAACAAAAGCGTGCGCGGCCGGACGCTGATTTTGGCCTGGCCCACCAGACCGATTCGCAGGTTGTCCGCGTCGGCGTCCGGCAGCGGAGCGCGGGCTTCGAAAACGGGGCTGAGGGGCCGAGGCACGCCGTCCGGCCCCATTTGCGTCGGAAGCCCGCCGCCGTGCAGGCTGGAGAGGTGCGACGGACTGACTTTCAGGTCTTCAGTCGCCTTGCGCTCGATGGTGCTTACGTATCTGCGCCCGGCCGACTGGGCCAGCAGAATTTCAACCGCTTGCCCTTCCTCCACCAGATCGATATCTCCCTGGTCGATGTACAGCCGTGCTTCTAAACGTTTCGGGTCGCCAATCTGGCAAAGCTTTGTGCTGGCAGTGAGCGTCGTGCCCAGATTCTCGCGATCGAATGGCGAGCCACTCCAGCGCGGGAGCTGTGCCGCGTCCGGCTGCTTTTCCTGCAATGGCGAGGGCAGCACGGTGCCCGCGATGGGCGCCACGAGTCGCAGCTCTTGACGATCGAGTTCAAGTTCCGCCAGTTGCTGCTTCACACCTTCGAGCGATTCGGTGACGCGATCGATCTGATCGCTGGCTCGGCGATCGTTAAGGCTCGTGCGCATCAGTCCGGCCAGCTGAGCTTCAAATACTTTGCGCTGGCCCTCAAGTTCGGCAATCGACAAATCAATGTCGATATTGCGAAGCCGCGCCAAAAGCTGGCCCTCTTCGACCTCATCACCCGGCCGAACCAGGACCTCGTCCAAGATGCCATCTTCCAGGGCATAAACACTCTTCGCGCCGCGCGCCTGCACCTCCAGCGGCGCAAACACGTGCATCGGCAGCGGCACCAGCGCGATCGCCGCGGCAATCGCCGCCAGCCCCAACAGCGTGGCGTACATGCGAAGGCGTTTCACTTTGCCTAATCTCCCCGGCACCTTAAAGAACTTGAACATCTTCCACAACGGTTGAACGAGCAGCCCATAAAACGCGCCCAATGCAATTATTTGGCCGATGATCTTCAGGCGGTAGGGCTCGAACACCTTGTTCAAAAAATACAGGATCGAAAGCACCACGATCCAGCGATAAATCGCGGCCGCCACAGTATACGTCGCAAACAACCACTGCCGACGCTTCGGCAGGAACGGGTCTTCCGGCTCCTCGAGTCCGAGGCACCATTTTCCCAGCTTGCGGCTGAGGATCGTGCTCGCCTTTTGCCGCAGGTTTGGAATCTCCAGGATGTCGCTGAGGATGTAATAGCCGTCGTAGCGCAAGAGTGGGTTGGCGTTGAACAGGATCGTGCTCACCGAGCTGATGAACATGATGTTCAGGCACGTGTAGTTGAGCGGCCCCGGCTCTGTGAACCACCAGATGAACGTCGCGATCGACGCCAGTACGAGCTCAACGTACATCCCGGCCGCGCCGATCGCCGCGCGGTGCCAGCGGTTCGGCAGCATCCAGGAATCGGACACGTTGCAGTACAGGCAGGGCGTGAGCACGAGGAACATCACGCCGATCTCGTGGCACTCGCCGCCAAAATGCTTGCACGACAGGCCGTGGCCCATTTCGTGCAAAATCTTAGTGGCCGTGAGCGTCAATGCCAGCCAGATCCAGTTCTGCGCTTGAAAAAACGATTGGAACGAGGGCAATCGCGACTGGAAAGCGTCGAAATTCACGAGCACGAGCGTGAGCGCGCTCAGGGCGAGGAGAATGCAGCCGACGAGCGCCGGCACGCTGAAAAACCAACGCACGTACGGATAGATGAAATTGAAGAATCGGTCAGGATCGACGCCCTTGAACCGGATCGAGAGGATGTTGGTCAACGTGGCCAGCCGCTGCTGTTTGGCGCGCTCGTTGCGGCGCTTGACCAGTTGCTGACCCTGACCGGGGGCGTCGGTGATCACCAGCCCGCTGCGGTGCAGCATGCCAATGAATTGCTGCAGCTCCTCGGTGCGGATGGTCTGCGGTGGAAACTCGCGCTCGAAGCGTTCGGCGATGTCGTCGAGGCTCGACTGGCCGTCGAGCATCTGCAGGATAGCGAATTCCTCTTCCTCGAAGCGGAAGTACTGCAGGCCCACCGGGTCCTTCACCACCCAATACAGCCGGCCTTGGTAGCGATGTTGCCGCGCGCGCAGATCGGGCC
>DASXWB010000969.1:0-3294 GCA_036503915.1 Lacipirellulaceae bacterium
AAAATACTTCGGCGCCATGGCGCAGGAACTGCGCGCCGATCAGGTCGACAAACTTCTCGCTGTTGCGGAAGCAAAACGAGGCGCAGTGCAGCGGGACGAACCCCTTGCCGCC
The DNA here is from genome assembly GCA_036503915.1 of Lacipirellulaceae bacterium. Taxonomy (GTDB): domain Bacteria; phylum Planctomycetota; class Planctomycetia; order Pirellulales; family Lacipirellulaceae; genus JABDGM01. The sequence continues at coordinate 113 of DASXWB010000969.1, forward strand.
CTCGACGAAGGCCAGCAGGCCGGCATCCTGTTCGGGCGTGATTTCGTCGATGTTGGCGTAGAGAATCAGCCCGTCATATTCGGCCAGTTTCGGCGAGGTGAGGATGTTCGGGTCTTCGGTATATTCTATCGCAATGCCGCGCTCGCGCATTACAGGAATGAATGCGTTTGCCCTTATCTGCGGCCGATGAGGCCCGCGATCGCCGAGGAAGATCAGCCGGTGATCCGGCGACTTTTCCTGCGCCGAAGATTCAGTCGCGGTTTGCTGTTGAGCCACCGATGGTGCCGGCGCAGGCGCCAGCAAAGCGCCAAATAAGCTCAACAGGAGCGCCATAACAAATGTTTGAGAGTGCTTGCGTTCGGATGTGACGTTCATGTTACCGTCGCCCCTGTGCTGCGCGTTTGGTAGCTGATTGCTACACCAGAATCTCCGTATCGCCTTGGCCATCATGAAGATTGAGTGCGATTACCGCGTCGTTGTCAATGCAAGCTTAAACTAAACGATTGCGGACGACTGTCAAGTTTTGGGCAGTTCCGCGGCACGCGATTGCGCATGCCTGCGCATTTTTACAAGTGCCGCTGGTGGGATGGTCGATATACCTGTTGGCAGTCCCAGCGCATGCGTTTATTGTTCTTCGAAATGACGAGCCTTTTTATGCGCCGCCCAACACCTCTCTCAGTGCGCGCACATCGTTCCAATCAGATCGACGGAGTCGTTCGCCGAATTTGCGAAGCGAGCCTGCCGTCGGCGCGGCGACGCATTTCGACCGAAGCGAACACGATGAGCGCCCCCGAGATGCGCGGCTATCTGCGAGCGCGGGCACTTCCTTGCGTGCGCGAACAGTCGCGGCGAATCGTCGCTGCCCATCAACTTGACGACTTATTCACAGAGCAGTTGGTCGAGCAGGCTCTGGACCGCACTGTGAACTTGCTTCTGCGCGAGCTCACGGAGCAGCCGCCGCTTGTGTTGCCAATGTACGACGCCCCGCGGCGCGCGGCCGCTTAATGCGGCTGAACGCCGGCGGCTTCTGGATTGGCCGTCCACCGTTCGGGTGCTGCCTGCGGTGCATAGCGGTAATATGCTTCGAGGCACATGGCGGCCATGGCCGTGGTGTACACGCGGCCGCCGTAGCCGCCCCAAATGGTGTTTGTGTTCCAGCTTCCCGCGTCCGACCCCGTCGTGAGCTGCGATTCCAACAAGACGGTCGTGATCGCATCGTTCCACGCGCGCCAGGCGGCGGCCGACGCATCGCTGCTTTGTGACCGATGGTGCAGCCCCAACGTGGCGTAGTACCAATAATACAGGTTCACACGCTGACGATTCGGCAATGTGGCCAGCAATTGCCGCGTGGCCTCAGATGCGGCCAACTCGTCGATCTCTTCGCCGCCCATTTCCGCGAGCAGCAGTCGGCAGTAAAGCGCCTCGGCAGTCATCGACGTGCTTGGCGGGCCATCCGGTCGATAACTGGCCAGCCCACCGTGCTGGCCGCGGCGAACGCTCTGGAGGAACCGGCCAACGCGCGTCCAGGTGAGCGATGAGATCTCCAGGCCGGCCCGCTTCGCGCTGGCCAGCGCCATCATCTGCCAGCCAAGCTGGCTGGTGTCGCCGATTTCGTTGGGCCGATAACGCCAGCCGCCGGTGGTCGTGTGCTGCGCGCGCAGCGAGTAGGCGATGGCCTTGGTGACCGCCGGCTGCAAGCGTGAGTCGCTGGTCATGGCAAGAGCCTCGGCCAGCGCGAACGTGGCCATCGAATGGCAGTACATCTGCGCGTACAGAGTTGAATCGCCGAACAGGCTGCCGTCGGCTGCCTGCGAGCGAATCAAAAACTCCAGCCCGCGCCGAACCGTATCTTGGTAGTCACCCTGCTGGTGCGAATGTCCGGCGCCGAGGAACGCGAGGATCGCCAGGGCCGAAATGCCAGTGTCGGCGTTCCGCCCTGCCCCGCCGCGATCGTGTCCCTCGATTCTTTGCTCCTGGCCGGCACCGAAGCGCGCGGCATCCCAGCGGCCGTCGGACGATTGCGACCGGGCGAGCCAGCCAAGTGCGGCGACAACCGCGGCTTCCGTTTGCGCGTTGCCGCCTTGCCACTCGATCAATCCGAGCCGGCCCGGTGCGCCGCGCATGGAGTAGGCCGAGCTGCCATGCGGCGCGACAGGTGGCGATGCTGCGGTCACCGGCGTGGCAGCGATTGCAGTGGCCACTTGAGACGGATCGGTTGAAGTCGCGCTGGGTTGCTCCAACGTGACGTTGGCGGTCGATGCAGTTGCAGCTGGTACCGGCTTGGCGGTCGTTTCTATTGGCGCTTCAGGTTCCTGAACCTGATCCGTGGCAGCCGTAGTTTCTGCAATGTTCGTCTTCGTTGCGATTGGCGGCGGCTCGAAAAGCGGCGGTGCATCGACAGGTTCAGCAACTTCTTGTGCGACGTCGGCCGGTGGCGCGCTTTGCGCTTCCTCAGCGGGCGGCTCGAGCAAGGCCGGCGCGGCGGTAACTTCTGTTACAACGTTGGCCCTGGTGGAGCTGTCGCCGGACTCGCTCACAATCCGCACACGGATCGGCGTACCGCCGCTTCCGCCGCCGCCTTCGCCGACGACAACGCGCACGGTCATCGCGAGGCAGGCAAGCATCGCGTGGACCAGCAACGACAACACCGCGCATTTCTGCAGCGGCCGCGATTGGGCCCAGCGCGTGCGCAGCACCACCAATAGCGAAATGCTGAGTGCGAACGAGCCGATCCAAAGCAGCCAGTACAGAACCGGCACCGATCCCAGGCGCTCCAGAAACGTCGCGGCAAGTGGGGGTGCGAACATATTCGTGTGCCGTGGCGGAATTCGTGACAATTCCGGCGTTTCAATCCGGCCGACGTTCGGCTGAAGTCTCGCGATTTCAGCTACACGCTTAGCGTTTCGAATTGCCGATGCCGGCGATGCGCACCGTGATTCCAAGCTCCGACACGCCGGCTTGCCGGCAGGCGGCGAGCGCACCGGCGACGTGCTGAAACGCGCACTGGGCGTCGCCGCGAATGATCACTGAGGGTTCGCCCAACGCCGTGCGCGCCGCGGCCAGGCGCGCGGTCAGCTCATCAACCGATACGCCTTTGCCGTCGAGCTCGAGGTGGCCATCCGACTGCACGACGACAACCAGCGGCGACGGTGGCGAAGCGCCCTCGCCCGCTTGCGAGACCT
>DASXWB010000970.1:0-1831 GCA_036503915.1 Lacipirellulaceae bacterium
ATCCTCGACCGTCCCCTGCGCCCGCTCGATGGCCTTCGAGACCATCTTCGCCTCGATGGGCACGTCGTCGGGCAGGGCTTTGCCCATCACCCAGTTCATGGCCCCGGTGGCGAAGATCCGCATGAGGTCGTCTTCGAGCGAGAGGTAGAAACGGCTGCTGCCGGGATCGCCTTGGCGGCCGCAGCGGCCGCGGAGCTGCAGGTCGATGCGGCGCGCCTCGTGCCGCTCGGTGCCGATGATGTGCAGGCCGCCGAGCTTTTTGACCTCATCGCCCTCGGTCTTCATGCCTTCGCGCTGCTCGATTTCGAGCACAAGCTTGTGCCATTCATCCTGAGGCACATCGAGGCGGGTTTCGTATTTGTCCTGCAACTGGGCCCAGGCCATCGTTTCCGGGTTGCCGCCCAGAATGATGTCGGTGCCGCGGCCGGCCATGTTTGTGGCGATGGTGACCGCGCTTTTGCGGCCGGCCTGGGCCACGATCTCCGCCTCGCGCTTGTGATGCTTAGCGTTCAGCACCTCATGCTTGATGCCGCGTTTGTCCAAGAGGCCAGACAGCCGCTCGCTTTTCTCGATCGACACAGTGCCCACGAGCACCGGCCGGCCGGGGGGCTGAATCTCTTTGATCTTGTTGCGCGGGATCAGCTCCGTCTGCTTCGACTCGGGCAGCTGCAGCTCGACCGACTTTTCGTCCTCGCGGCGAACGTTGCCTGAGACGATCGAGCCGTCCGTGAGCTGCACGCTGGTCCAGCGATTGATGCGTTCGATTTCGTCGGCGATGGCAGTGAACTTTTCGGGCTCGCTGCGATAAATTACGTCGGGATGGATCGTGCGCCGCAGCGGCTTGTTGGTGGGGACGCCGATCACATCGAGCTTGTAGATTTTCCAGAACTCGCCGGCCTCGGTGAGGGCCGTGCCCGTCATGCCGCAGATCTTTCCGTAGAGCTTGAAGAAGTTCTGCAGCGTGATCGTGGCCAGCGTCTGGTTCTCTTCCTTGATGGGCACGCCTTCCTTGGCTTCGACGGCCTGGTGCAGACCGTCGCTCCAATGCCGGCCGGGCATGAGGCGGCCGGTGAACTCATCGACGATGATCACCTCGCCGTCTTGCACCACATAGTTAACGTCGCGCTTGTAAAGGTGGTGAGCCTTGAGGGCGTTGTCGATGAGGTGCGGCCACTGCATGTTGCCGGCCGTGTAGAAACTTTCCACGCCGGCCAGACGCTCGGCCTCGCGCACGCCTTCGTCCGTGAGGTTCGCCGTGTGCTCCTTCTCTTTGACTTCGAAGTGCACGTCCTTTCGCAGCTGCCGGGCCACTTTGTCGGCCCGAGCATACTTGGTGACGTCGTCTTCCGCGGGACCGGAAATAATCAGCGGCGTGCGAGCCTCGTCGATGAGGATGTTGTCCACTTCGTCGATAATCGCGAAGTGCAGCGGCCCTTGCGCCTGTTGGTGCTGCTTGGGATAGCGCTCATCGCCGCGGGCGGCGATGCGCATGTTGTCGCGCAGATAATCGAAGCCGAACTCGTTGTTGGTGCCGTAGGTGATATCGCAGTCGTAGGCTTTTTGGCGCTCGGCGGAGCCCATGCCACTTTGGATCGCGCCTACGGTGAGGCCCAGGCCGGTGTAAAGCGGGCCCATCCATTCCATGTCGCGGCGGGCCAGGTAATCGTTCACGGTCACCACGTGCACGGTGCCGCGTGGATGCGACTCGTCACCGTCTTGGACATAATGGACGACCTGCAAGGCGTTGAGGTATGCCGGCAGTGTGGCAACAAGCGTTTTGCCTTCGCCGGTCACCATTTCGGCGATGTTGCCTTCGTGCAGGATCATGCCG
>DASXWB010000971.1:0-12621 GCA_036503915.1 Lacipirellulaceae bacterium
GGCGCCGCCACGATGCTGACCTCAGGTACGTGGTCTCGCACCGCGAGATTTGCTTCACCCCGCTTTGCAGCATCCGGCCCTCCATAAGCAACCGAAAGCTCCAAGTGCGGCTGCATCGTTACCATGTCGGTCAGCTCGAGCCGCTCCAACCATCCGTCGCCATTGGCGTCGAGCTTCTTGTACAACTTGCCGAGGTCGACAAAACTCTCGGGCCCAAGGACTTGCCTCGGCGCATACAAATCGCCCAGCACGTATTCCAGCCGGTCCGCGTCGATATCGGGCTCGATATGAATCGCAGCGTAGCGGGCCACTTCATCCCGGACGGCCGCCTCCATCGGCATGGCCGTCGCCTCGAGCTGTTCGCGCAACGTGGCCAGCTCCACCGAGCTGATCACCCGGTCGTCGTTCGCATCGAGCCTCCAAAACGTTACAGCGGCCGAGTCTAACTCCGCGGCCGACAACAAGCCGTCGCGGTTTGTATCCAACAAGCGCCAGACGCGCGAGCTCGCACTGGGCACCGAGACGTAGGACCGGCTGCTGCGCAGCGCAAATGCGCTCGCGCTGCGGCCGGCGTTGCGACCGAGCCAGGCCGCGGCTTCGCTCCGCTGGATCTGGCCGTCACGGTTGCCGTCATACTGCTCGATCCACATCTCGAGCTGGCTCGCGCCCGACGGCTGATTGGGCTGCTGCGTTTTGAGGAATTCTTCATTGGCGGCGAGGGCCTCCCATGTGGCGCGGCCGCCTTCCTTCGTCTCGCCGGCCGCCTCGAGCACTTTTGTCACCAATTCATCGAAGGGCGACGTATGTGAACGGCCGTCAAGCGTTATCCAGAAGTCAACAATAAGCGGGCCGCCCGGCGTCAGAAGCGCGACGCGCTCCCGACCGGCCGCTTCGGCTGGTTTCTCGTCATTAGCGGCGAGCTGTTTTGATTCCGAATCGTCGTCAGTCGTCGAGTTACTCGTTCCATCGTTGCCCGTCGATGAGTCACTCTTGCCATCGTCCGGCATCTCGCCCGCCGGAACACTACTGGCTTTTTCTGAAGCAACTGCCGCCGCGGCTTGCTGCGCGGGCGGCGCGATCGGCTTGGAATTCGCAGTAGCGGGAGGAGGGCTGGCCGGGCGATCACAGCCGGCGGTCGCCACGAAGAGAATTCCGATGAGAAACAGCGTAAACCGCGACACGCAACTTCTTCCCTGGCCGTCAGACCAATAGATCCGCGATGGGCGTGCCTTCGGCGAGCTTGATCGGCCGATCTCGGGTGATGTTCTCACGTTCCGGTTCCACGCCAAGTGCCTGGCACAATGTGGCCAGCACGTCGCCGATGGCGACCTTGTTTTCTTCGACGGTCGTGCCATCGGCGCTAGTGCGGCCGTAAGCCTGCCCGCCGCGGATGCCGCCGCCGCCGAACACGCAGGTCCAAGCGGCCGGGAAATGATCGCGCCCGGCCGAGGAATTGATCTGCGGCGTGCGGCCGAATTCGCTGATCCACAGGATCGTCGTGCTTTCGAGCAACCCGCGTTCTCTCAATTCCGTCATCAATGTTGCCCAGCCAGTGTCCAATTCTTCCGAAAGTCGCCTGACCTGGGTGAAGTTGTCTGCATGCGTGTCCCAGCCCAGCCCCTCGCCCAGGCCGACTTCGACAAACGGCACGCCGCGCTCCACGAGCCGCCGGGCCAGCAGGCAGCCTTGGCCGAAGAGGCCGGTGCCATAGCGGCGGCGAACTTCATCCGGCTCCGACGAAAGATCGAACGCTGCCCGCACCTCGGGACGCATCATATCGGCCGCCTTGCGATAGAGCGCGTTGTGCGCCTCGAAGGACGCGCTGCTGCGACCCTCAAGGAATTTCCGCTCCAGCGTGTTCCAAAGCTCCATCCGGCGAACGGCCTGCCTGGCGTCGATGCCGGGCGGCAACTCCAAGTCTTCCAGCTTCAAATCCGCAAGGCCGCCGTTCGGCGCATTTGCCGCCGCGGCGAATCCGGTTGCGCCGACGATCGCCGGCGCGTAACTTTGCCCCAAGAATCCCGGGCCGAACGCCGCCGGGCTGATCTGTTGCTGCGGCGCGACGCTCACATAATTCGGCAGCAGCGAACCGTCGGCCGCAAGCTCCTTCGCCAGTGCGCACGCAATTGACGGGTACGCGACATCGCCCATCGGCGGCTTGCCGGTGCGCACCAGGTGTGTTCCGCGCGCATGATCGCCCTCTTTCGTGCTCAGCGAGCGCACGACCGCCAGCTGATCCGCATGTTGGGCGAGCTTCGGCAAATGCTCGCTGAAGCGCAGTCCGGGCACGCTGGTGGCGATTTCTTTGAACTGGCCGCCGTTCACGTGGCCCGGCTTCATGTCGAATGTGTCGGTCTGGCTCGGCCCGCCGCTCATCCACAATAGGATGCAATGCCGGCGACGCCGCGGATCCTGCGCCACCTCGGCGGCCAGCGCCGGCAGCCAACCAGAGCACGTGGTTCCCAAAAGCCCCAGCCCGAGTGAGCGGAGCACGTCGCGCCGATGAAATTCACAACAGTGATTCATATTGGCATCCCCGTAGGTCAGGCTAAAGCCTGACGTTGAGCATCTAACAGAATGAATTAAACCGCCAAGAACGCCAAGTAAAGACTCCCGTCGTTTTGAATTTCTTGGCGCACTTGGCGCCCTTGGCGGTTTCTTTTTGTCAGGTGCTATTAATGGTTAAACGCAAATTCCGTGCTATTCAGCAAGGCCCAAAGGATGTCGCTCAGTGCGCGCTTGCGCTCGTCGCCGGACTCCGCGGCCTTTAAGGCTTCGACGCACGCGGTGAGCTCACCCTCATCCGGCGGCCGCGCAAGCACAGCCAGGAACATCGACTCAATTTGTTCCCGCCCGTCCATAAATGGCGCATCGAGTGCGCCGATAAGACTGCTTTGATCGGCTCCGGTGACGGACGCCGCGAGTGGTCCATTCATGAGCATCAGCGCTTGCAGTGTGCCGGCCCGATATTCGGTGGCGCTGCCCGGCGGCGGCCGCATGCGCCGCACGAATTCCACGCGCGCCGGATCTTCATCGAACCCGACGGGCAAAACGCTTGCAACACCGCCTTGCGGCATGATGCCGACCTGCGGCGCGAGCAGCATGAAACTATCGTACAGCTGTTCCGGAGTGAGCGGCTTGGCCTCGATCTGGGCGAAAAGCTCTGGATCGGCCGCCTCCTGCTTGCCGGATTGACTACTGGATAGCTGATAAGCGCGCGTGTTGGCCAGGGTGCGCCAAAGTTGTTGCAGATCAAAGCGCGACTTAACGAAGTACGCGGCCAGTTCATCTAACAGCGCAGCGTTCGACGTGGGATTTTCACGGTCGATGTTGTCCAGCGACTCGACCAATCCGCGGCCGAACATGTGCGACCAGCCCCAATTGACGGCCGCGCGGGCAAAAAACGGGTTATCGCGCGACGTCATCCACAGGGTCAGCTGCACACGGCGCGAACGCCGCCCGTCGTCGCCGGCTGCGTCGCCGCCCGGAAACTTCGGCGGTACGACCTCGCTTGATTCTGGCAGCGTCACATCGCCTTTGTCGACGTCGACCAGCCGATACGAAGCGCGCATCATGACGTTCCGGTCGTTCGGCGCGCGAACGCGCGCAAAAAATGCCGCGAGGCCCCAGAAATCCCGCTGCGACCAATCCGAGAATGGATGGTCGTGACACTGAGCACATTCCAGCTTCACGCCCAGAAACAGCTCGGCGCTGCTGGCGGCCAGCTTCTCCGGCGCCAAATCGTTGGCCTGAAAGTAAAGGGCCGGGCCAAGCTCGTCGCCGCCAATGGCCAGCAGCAGCTCGCCCACGAGGTTGTCGTACCGCAAGTTCTTCGCGAAGCGCGTCCGCAGCCACTTCTGCAAGCCCATCGCTTGCGGACCGCGCTCCGGCTCGACGCCCAAGGGCAGGATGCGGTTGCGCCAGGTCGTGGCCATGTGCGTGGCATGCCGCGGCGAGGCGAGCAATTGGTCGATCAGCCGCTCCCGCTTATCGGGCCGCCCATCCGCAAGAAACTCGCGCACTTCCGACGCGCGCGGAATGACGCCCGTTAGGTCGAGATAAATGCGGCGCAGAAACTCGCCGTCGCTCGCTGGGGGCGCCGGCTCGACCTTTGCCACCTTCCACTGTTCTACGAGCAAGGCATCGATCCGCAGTGCCATTTCCCGGGCATCGGTCGGCAAATCTTTCCGATCGGGTGCATCCGACGAAGCAGACGTGGCGGCCCAAGCCGCCGACCCGCCCATGAACAGCCCGATGGCCCACGCAAGAAGAGCCAGCTTGAAGCAGTTGAAACGCATGCTCGATTCGCCTCGGCGGCAAGATTAGATTCGGCCTTGCATGCACTGGTTATTCTATCGACTTGGGCGAATGCGTGCATTCAAGATAGACTGATCAGCCAATTTCTCGTACGAACGGCGAATTTGTGCGACAACTGTATTCGCCGGCAGCGGCCGTCTGAAACGCGGCTCGACAGGCTTGGGTGGTAAATCGAATCTGTGCGACCGAACGTAAAAATGCGGTAAACCCAATCGCGGACGCCATTTTTCATAAAAAACCATAGAGTGATGGTGACAAAGGCCCCTTTAGCCTGCCCATAATACTGGGTAACGCAGGAAACGCCGCCATGACCGTTCGTGCGCAAAGTGAGATCGACAGGCTATTTACGGCCGCCCGGGAGGGCTCCAGCTCGTGCCTGGGCCGGCTGCTGACGCTCTATTCAAACTACCTGAAGCTGCTCGTGGCCACGCAGATGGACAACCGCCTGCGGGGGCGGGTCAGCCCGTCGGACGTCGTGCAGGACACTTTTTTCGAGGCCCACCGCGATTTTGCCCAGTTTCGCGGCCAGTCGCCCGGTGAGTTCGTGGCCTGGCTGCGGAAAATCGTCGTGAACAACATCCTGCGGGTGGTCGAGCAGCATGTGCTGGCCGAGAAGCGGGACGTCAGGCGCGAGGTTTCGCTGGAGGAAATCGGCCGGCGGCTGGAACAGTCGACCGTTCGCCTGGAAACGCTGCTGGCCCAAGATTCCGATTCGCCCAGCCGGTGCGCCGTGCGTCGCGAGCATGAATTGCTGCTGGCCGATGCGCTGGCCGAATTGCCGGCCGACTATCGCGAAGTGATCATGCTGCGGCACATTGAGGGGCTGCCGTTCGAAGAGGTCGCCCGGCGGATGGAGCGAACGGCCGGCGCCGTGCGCATGTTGTGGCTGCGAGCCTTGAAAAAGCTGAGAGAAGGAATTGAGAAGCGAGAAGAGGCGTGAAGAATCGGCTATTGAATTTGAACTCGACGTGCCCCGCCGACGAGTCGCCGCGGCAGCAGCTCGTCGAAGTGCTCGAACGTTATTTGGAAGGGCTGGAACAGGGAATTGCGCCGGACCAGGAGGCACTGCTCCGCGCGCATCCGGAGTTGGCCGACGAGCTGCGGCCCTATCTCGATAGTCTGCGGTTGCTGCACGGCGCGACGCGCGATTTGCGACCGCCGGGGGCGTCGAACGGATCCCCAGTCGGCACGGCGAACTCACCGGGCGCGGGTGGGGTGAGGCAGATCGGCGACTATCGCATCCTGCGCGAGATTGGCCGCGGCGGCATGGGGATTGTCTACGAGGCCCATCAAAAATCGCTGAATCGACGCGTCGCCCTGAAGATGCTTCCGTTCGCCGCCGTGCTCGATCAACGCCAGATCGCCCGCTTCCGCAACGAAGCCCAGGCGGCCGCACAGCTGCATCATCCGAACATTGTCCCGGTGTTTGCCGTCGGCCAGGAGCAGGGCGTCTACTACTATGCGATGCAGTACATCGACGGCCAGTCGCTCGAGCAAGCGATTGCCGAATTGCGCGACGCGCCGCATGGTGGCGCCCTGCGCTCAACGAAAGCGGCCGGCGCCGTCAATGGGTCGACGACGACCGTACATCGTGAACAAGCCGCCGCGCGCACATCGCAGCGATCAATTCGCGACGGCGATTTCTTCCGCACCGTGGCGCGCCTCGGTATGGAAGCGGCCGAGGCGCTCCAGCACGCTCACGAGTTTGGCATCGTCCACCGCGATGTGAAACCTTCGAACCTGCTGGTGGATGATCAAGGCAAATTGTGGGTCACCGACTTTGGCCTCGCGCGCATGCAGACCGACAACGGCGTGACGCTCACGGGCGACGTCGTGGGCACGCTGCGCTACATGAGTCCGGAGCAGGCGGCCGGCCGGCCCGCGCCGGTCGACGGCCGGACCGACGTTTATTCGCTTGGTGTCACGTTATACGAGCTGCTTGCGCAGAAGCACGCGCATCCGGGCGAAGACCGCGAGACGCTCTTGCGGCAAATCATCGGCGACGATCCGATTCCGCCGCGGCGGCATAATCCGGCCGTGCCGGTCGATTTGGAGACCATCGTGCTCGCGGCGATGGCCAAATCGCGAGACGAGCGCTATGCCTCGGCCCAGGCAATGGCGGACGACTTGGAGCGGTTTTTGGCGGGCAAGCCGACGCTGGCCCGCCGGCCCACGCTGGCCGACCGGGCCGCCAAATGGGCCCGCCGCCATCGCTCGATGGTCGCCCTGGGGATGGGCGCCGCCATTTTGCTAAGCATTATCTCGGCGGTCGGTACGGCGATGCTCGCGCGCGAGCAGGCGCAAACCTCGGCCGCTCTGGTGAAGGCGAAGCAGTATTTCCGGCAGTCGCGCGGCGCAGTCGATCATTTCGGCATGCGGCTGCCCGACCGGCTTGTCGAAATTCCCGGCACGGAGGCAGTGCGGCGAGATTTGCACCAAAGTGCACTGGCGTATTATCGGCAATTCCTGGAAGAAGCGGCCGACGATCCAGAGCTGCGGTTCGATCTGGCGGTGACCCATTTCAAGTCGGGTGTCATCGCGGCGAAGCTTGGCGCCTCAGATGAGGCGGTTCAACAGTATAACCGAGCAGTTGTCATACTCGAGGAGCTCACGGCAATCGATGCGCCGCCCGCCGAGCAGCTGGCCCAACTCGCCGTAACAAACAACAATCTCGCGTTGCTCTTTGCGGCGCGCGGCAAAGTGGCGGCGGCTCGCGATCATTACGAAGAAGCCATTGCCATCCAGCAGCGGCTCGTGCGAGAGCACGCAGAAGAGCCGATGTACGCCGGCCACCTGGCCGAGAGCCAGGCCAATCTCGGCATGCTGCTCGATCAAATCGGCGAGGCTGACAAAGCGGAGCGCGCGCTGCGCGCATCGGTCGCCATCTTGCGGCCGCTCGCCGAATCGGAACGTGGCGGCGCGAAGTATGCGCGCGACTTGGCGATCGCCTGCAACAACCTCAGCTATGTGCTTCGCAAGCGCGACCCGGACTCAGCATTTCAAATCGCTGAGGAAGCAGTAGTAATCCTGGAGCGGCTTGCGAAATCGCGTCCGGACGAGAGCGCTTTCGAGGACGATCTCGCGCTGTGCTACAACAATCTGGCGGCGCTCGAAACCGGACGTAACCGGCTCGTCGAGGCAAGCCTCTGGCACGTCAAGGCGATCGCTTTGCAGGAGCGACTCGCGCGAAAGGCGCCCGCCGTGGTGCGGCACCGCAGCGATTTGGCCGTGAGCCTCAACAATTTGGGCGTCCTCTACTGCCGCCTCGAGCAACCGGATGATGCGAATGCGGCGTTCGCCCGCGCGCAGCAATTGTTCACGAACCTGGCCGGCGATTATCCCGACGAGCTGGCCTATCGCAGCTCGTTCGCGGCACTGATTAATAACCAGGCGCTCGCTCTGGCCGAAGCCGGACGCAGCGACGAGGCGCTTAACATCTACCCCGCGGCCATCGAGTCGCAGCGAGCCGCGTGGGCGCAGGCTCCCGAGTCCGCGATTATGTGTGACGTGCTTAGCAAGATGTATTACAACTACGGCCAGTCATTGCATGCGGCGGGCCGGCTGGAAGAAGCGGGGCAGATTGCGCTTGCTCGCCGCGACATTTGGAAGGGCAACGCACAGCGGCTATTCGGCGTAGCCGTCGAGTTGGCACAGCTCGACGTGAGTTCTCGCGCATCGACCGGTGAAACCACGCTCGACGGCGCGGAACTATCGTTGGCCGAGGAAGTGGTCGCCACACTTTGGCTAGTGCACGACAGCGGCTGGCCAGGCGAGATGGACCTGGCCGCGGACGCGCGCTTCGCACACTTGCACGACAACGAGAAGTTTGCAGCGCTTTTGGCCGAGCTGGGTGACAAGCAGTCCGAAACGAATTAAGGCGCATGCCATGTTGAAGCTCTGGAGAAAGAATCGTAAGCGCCGCGACGCAAGGACGCAAACCTCGGATGTTGGCTGGCGCGCGCGCCGTCGACTCGGCTTTGAAGCGATGGAAGGCCGGCTGATGCTCTCCGGCGATGTCCCCGACTTCGTCTCTTGGGACGCTTATTCTCCCCAGTTCAGTCTAGCGCTTTACCCGCCGAGCGCCGCGCCGCTGCAAACGGCGCCGGTCGAAATCGTTGACGGCGGCTTCATTACGACCGATGCCGTGCTTTTTGGACCCTCAGCCCAAAAGGCTTTCGACTCCGTTACGAACCTCGCCTATTTTCGATTGTCGGGACTCTCGTCGGACATCGTTATTACGAACAACTCCGCTTCACGCGATTGGAGCCTCAATTTCACTGGCGTGCACCTCGACACACCGGCGATTCCGCTCATCGTATTTCCGACGGGTAGCGACCTGGACACCACATTCGTCGACCAGCCAGCGGACGCCGGGCCTCAACCGGTTGAAGTGACTGTGGACGAGGGCGGCGCGATCCCAATCAACTCGATCCTCGCTTTTGTGGGACACACGGATAGCTGGAAGCGAGGCGAGCAGCTTGCTTCGACACCAAGGTCGCAAACGGGCGACGTGAGTTTGAGAATAGCATCGGTGGTCCAGCGTACGCAGTCGCGGGAAATTGCCGGGGAATGGGCCCGGCCGGTGATGCTGGAAATGGCCGGCGGCGAGCCCATCGGAATGCGGCAGCCTGAGACGTCGCAAAACCAACGAGCGCCGGCGTCGGACGGCGACGACAATCTTCGTTTTCGCCGCTCGCTTTCGTCTGGCGCGGCGGGTGATGCATCAGCGACGGATTCGCGCGCCGGCCGCGACATGGATAGCTCACACCGCAACACCGCTACGCATCCCGACGAGGACGCACAATCTGCAATTCGCCGCACGAGCTCAACGCAGCAACCCGTCCCAATCGTCCTCGCTTCGCACACAGCCAATGGCCAACTTAGTCAGTCGGCTACAGTCGAGCCCAGCAAATTAGCGAGTCTTGACAGCGGTTCGGCAGAGCGCGGTGCCTTAGATGAATCGGCGTTTGCTGACGTTTACGACCGGTTGGGCACAAGCGATGCGGTCGGGGAGGCGGCGCTATTCAATCGGGACACATGGCGTGATTCCTGGAAGGCCACGCCACTTCTCATGATCTTGGCACTGGAGCGAATCGCGGCCAGCAACTCCCGGCGCGCGAAAAGAGAATCATCCTATAACGCCGGGCGGCCGCAATCGACACCACAAGCTTCTGCCGACTTGACTGATCCGGTTTGACGACAGCATAATTCCGACTACCAGCTTCGGGCGACTGCTAACCCTATCAGCCGCCGCACGAGGCTCTTCTTGTACAGGCGGAAGGTATCCCGCCGTCGCGCGTGACAAGCGCGCCTGGCATCGGCCTGACGGAATAGACAACGTTCGGGATTCGCTGTAAAACCCCGACGGCTGCAAGTTGCGATCCCAGTCCTCGCAACAGTTCTCATCTCAAAATCCGCAGGTGACAGCAATGCTTACACCTCGTCTCGCGCGAGTTGGCTGGCTTCTCGACCCGGTCCGACGACGGAACGCTCCGCAGCTGGTTAGAGCAGCGCGCTTCCATGCCGAGCGCTTGGAGGACCGCTTTATGATGAGCGCCGATGGCCCGGCCGCGGCGAATCCTCCCAGTGTCGCGGTGTTTTCCGCTGGCGACGAATTGACCGCGGCCGCTGCATTCGTCTCACGAACAACCAACGAGACAACCATACCCGTCGCCACCAACAATGACTTGCAGCGATTCGAGTCCACTTCGGACTTCGAAGCCTGGCTGCTCGAGGCGGCTACAGCGCAATACGGCCATTTATTCGGCCAGCCGACGTATCACTACGGATGGAATTGGAATACGATCGATTACGATGCGCTTGACATTGGAGTTTTCGCACCGGTACTGCGGGGGAGCGCAAATGTTACGTTTAACGGCGCGCACTCCGCGACGAACGTTCAAGTGGCCGGGGTCGATGAAGCCGACCTCGTGGAAACCGACGGCGAATATCTGTATATCATCTCCGGCAAGGACCTGGTGATTGTCAAGGCTGGCGTCGGCGAGGAATTACAGGTCGTGTCGCGCGTGCAGCTCGACGAGCGGCCGGTTGGGATGTACCTCTCCGGCGATCGGCTGGCGCTTGTGTCGTCGTCGGCAACGGCGGGATTCGGCAGTTCACTCCGCTTGGGCAGGCCATTGATCTGGGGTGGCATGCCCTTGTTCACCAATGACCTAACATTCTCTCCGCAGGAGATGAAGCCGCCTACGACCACGATTACGTTGTTAGACATCAGCGACCGCGCCGCTCCGACGCTCGTGCACAAAACCGAGATGGACGGCCAGCTGGTCACGTCGCGAACCGTTGACGGCCAATTGCGTTTGGTGTTGACGAATGACATGCATCTGCCGATGCCGATCGCGCGGCCGGTCGAACAATCGGATAAGGCTGAGCAATCCAAGCAAGATCCCGGGCCGATCGCCGACATCGATCAGTTCAAGATTGCCGTAGATATGGCCTGGTTGTATCCGGTGGGCGAAGCAAGTTACGTCTATGAAACGCGGGATGAATATCTGGCCCGTGTGCGCGAGGAAATCCTTGACGCCGTTGAGCCGCAAATTCGCAGCTTGTCGCTCGATGGAAGCGTGATCTCTGAAACGCTTCTCCTGAATCCCACGGAAATCTATCGGCCTGCGTCGCAGTTGAATCGCCACGCCGTGACCGTCGCGACGTTCGATTTAACAAGTGAAGTTATGGGGCCCGCGGCAACCGCCACAATTATGACCAACGTTCTGCCGCAAGTTTACGTTGACGAAGATTCGATCTACGTTTTCGCGGAGCAAGCGCCGAACCAACATCTATGGTTCGCAGGCCAAATGCCGACAACCGGCGTCTGGAAGTTCGAAATTGATAACCAATCACATGACGTCGATCTGGTAGCCACAGGCGAGTTCGACGGAGCGCTGTTGAATCAGTTCGCTGCCGACGAGCACGATGGGCGTTTGCGCGTCGTAACCGAGCCGAGATGGAGTTCGGTTGGGCAAAGCCTTCACGTGCTCGAGCAAGTCGGCGACGAGCTCAAGATCGTTGGCAGCCTCGACGGTATCGCGAGCAACGAGCAGCTGTATTCGGTTCGGTTCCTTGAAAACACCGTTTTCTTTGTCACTTTCCGCCAGACAGATCCGTTGTTTGTCGTTGATCTCAGCGATCCGGTGAACCCGCAGTTGCGCGGCGAGCTGCATATTCCTGGTTTCTCCGATTACCTGCAGCCAATCGATGAGAACCACTTGCTGGCAATCGGTCGAAACGCGGATGAAAACACCGGTCAGTTCCAGGAGCTGCAAGTTTCGATCTTCGACGTCTCGGATTTGACGGACCCGCAACTTTTGCACCGCTATTCCTTTGACGGGGGGCGGTCGACCATGACGCCGGCCACCGGCGACCGCTGGAGCCGCGGCGACGGCGATCATCATGCGGTGAGCTACTTTGCGGCGGAACAAATCTTTGCCCTCCCGATTTACACGGCCGAGGACATCGCCTGGTTCTCCGATGTTGTCCAGGAAGGGCCGATGTTCGAGTCAGGGCAGGGCGGCCTCCAGGTTTTCCGCATCGACCTCGATGAGGGTTTCATGCCGCTGGCGATCATCGAGCACGACACGCTCGTCGAGCGCTCCGTGCAGATCGGCGAACATCTGTACGCCATTTCAAACGGCACGTTGACCGTGCACGAGTTGACCGACCCCGGCGTTCGATTGGGCGAATTGGACCTCGCGGCGACGGGCGCGGAGCGCATCGCCTTGACGTTCTATGAAGCCGCGATCGAAACTGTCTCGCAAACATCAGATGATGCGCTCCGCGACAGGCCAGTCTCGCGCGCCCATTGGATGCCTGTTGCGCCCGAGCGAATTCCATTCAAGCCTGCAATCAGGACAGTCGCCTTTGCCGATATTCCTTCTTCGCTGCCGCTCGACGACGAACTGGTGAATGCCATCGCGATCGACGCGGCGTCTGCGGCCGAATCATCCGCTGCGAGCATGGTCGACGTACTGCCAGTCGAGAACACAATCGACAATGGCGAAGATTCTGAGCAACCAGCCCGGCAGCTGCTAGCTCGCCGTGGCGCATTTCGGCCAATCGCGGCACGACTCGGAAGTTGAGTCGTGACCGAAGTGGGCCAGTGAATGCCGACAGCGGCACTCACGGCGCGAGCTTAATAGCCAGCCGCGGTGTGAGCATCAGGTTTGTGGTTAGTTTGGGTAAGTTTTCCAGAAGGCTTCCCACTGTCCGGGCTCGCTGAGGTAGAGGGCACGGAGATGGCAGACGGCATCGGAGCCGTCTTCGCCCCAGCGCATGCCACTGCCTTTG
>DASXWB010000972.1:0-1730 GCA_036503915.1 Lacipirellulaceae bacterium
GGCACCGCGAGCGCGGCACTCGTGTCAACGCTATGCAGTTGGCCGGCGGCCACTGGGCTACCGGCAAATCCGACGCACAGCTCGCCGGTCATCGGGCGCAGATCGTCGATAAAGGCGGCAAGACCAGTCACATGGCCGATGGCGGCGTCGTGCGGCAGCGATTTTCCAATACTAGGCATTACAATGACTCAATCCGCTGAATGTAAATCTCACGCTAAGGCGCTAAGGATAGGCGTTCATATGAAATCGGAAGTTTCACGCAGAGGCGCTGAGAACGCAGAGGTAAAACGCTCACCCGTATTTCTTCACCGATCGTTTTTTGAATCGGTAAATGCGGATGGCTGTAACCAGCCGGAGTTTCCTCTGCGTCCACTGCGCCTCTGCGTGAGCTAATTTACAATGAAGCCCTTTGCGTCTTAGCGCCTTTGCGTGATACAGTTCTTGCAAAACCTTAAACCTGCAAAATCATTGCCCGCGTTTCGTAATAAAACTTGAGCAAAATGTTTCGGGTCAATTGGCATCGGTAGTCGGCTGCGCCACGGACGTCGCTGATTGGGGCGATTTCGCCGACGGCCACGTCGCCGGCGGCGCGCATCGTATCCTCGTCGAGCGGCCGGCGGCGCAGGAAGGCTTCGGTTTCGCGGGCGCGGATCACGGTCGGCCCCACGGCGCCAAAGGCGATCGCTGCCTCTTCGATCAGCTCGCCGTCCATACGCAAGCGAATCGCCGCTGTGAAGCTGGCGATATCCAGATCGCGACGGCGCGAGATTCTGTAAAGGCGCAGCAGTTCATCAGGCGCCGGCAGCGGCACACGAACGCGGACGATCAATTCGCCGGGCCGCAAATCGATTTTCTTGTAGCCTTTGTAGAATCTAGTGATAGGCACACTCCGTGAGCCGCCTGTGCTGGCGAGTTCCAATTCGGCGTCCATGACGTAGAGGAAGGGCAGCGAATCTGCGATCGGCGAGGCGTTGGCGAGGTTGCCGCCGATCGTGCCCACGTGCCGAATCTGCGGCGCGCCGAAACGCGCGACAATTTTGTGGAACTCGGGCACAAGCTCCTTGCATGAGCGTTCTATCGCCGTCCAGGATGCCCGCGACGCGAGCGTCCATGTGCCGTCTTCCATCCTGATGCCATCCAGCTCGGCAACTCGATTCAAGTCGAGAACTGTTTTGGGCAATGAATTTGTCTTGTTGATCCGCACGCCGACATCCGTGGCGCCGGCGACAACAGTTGCATCAGGGTGCGCATGCAAATACTCGAGCGCCGATGGCAGATTCGGCGGCGACGCGAATAGATGGGCTTCGCCGCCCCATTCGGCGCGGACCTCGATCGGCTGACTGCGCCGCGCCTCCAGTTCGTCCAGCATCTCGCCGCTGGGATACAATGCTTCGAGTCGTTCATGGCGGGCGATATCGACACTTATTCCGGCTTCGAAGATCGGCGTGTAACCCGTGCAGCGGCACAGGTTGCCCGTCAAGCCGCAGCGCATTTGCGTTTCGTCAAGGGCGTCCTGTTCCTCCAAAAGGCCGGTCATCGCCACAACAAAGCCGGGGGTGCAGAAGCCGCACTGCGAGCCGTGGCAATCGATCATCGCCTGCTGCACAGCGCTGGTTTGGGTTTCGCTGCCCAGGCCTTCCACCGTGATGATATGCGTACCTTCCAGCTGGAACATGAACTGGATGCACGAATCAACGGGTCGATACACAAGGTGTCTGCCAACATCCGCG
>DASXWB010000973.1:0-20000 GCA_036503915.1 Lacipirellulaceae bacterium
AAAGCGATCCAGCGAGCTGGCGTGGAGCGTTTGGGATTGGAGGCCGGCTCGGCCACATTGTCATTGGAGCGCTCGCTCGCCAAAGCACTGCCCAAAGTGATGCTCGTCGATACGGAGAATCTCGTCGAGCGCTTGCGTATCGTCAAAGACAAGGACGAGATTGAGGCTACGCGATTGGCTGGGCAACAGGCGCGGCGCGCATTCGAGGTCGTCCGCGCCAGCCTCACGCCAACCATGACGGAGCTCGACGTTGCCGCCGAGCTCGAATATCAAGCGCGCCGCTTCGGCGCTAAATCGCTGAGCTTTCCGCCGATTGTCGCCGTGGGACCGCGTGCGGCCTTGCCGCATGCGACGCCGACTCGACGACAGCTCAGCGAGAGCGACTTCACGCTGGTCGACTGGGGCGCGAACTCAGGCCTGTACCTGAGCGACTTGACGCGAATGATAGTGACCGGTAGAATCTCGCCCAAATTTCGCAAGCTGTACGCAGTGGTGCTCAAAGCGCAGCTCGCCGCAATCGACGCGATCCGCCCCGGCTTGACAGGTGAAGAGGTCGACTCCGTGGCGCGAAAGGTTATCAAGCGCGCAGGCCTCGGAAAAGCATTCGGTCACGGGTTGGGCCACGGCACGGGCCTGGAGATTCATGAAGCGCCGCGGATGGCGATCGGCCAAAATACAAAGTTGCGGCCCGGTATGATTGTTACCGTGGAGCCTGGTGTTTACTTGCCTGGCTGGGGAGGCATCCGGATCGAGGACGACGTGCTCGTCACTCGCACCGGTCACGAAGTCCTGACCGATGTGCCGAAAGAGCTTGAAGATTGCGTTTGCGGGTGAATTGTCAGTGACGCTGTCGTGGATATGAATATGGTGACAGCCCCCGGCTTCGCCGGGGTTTGACTCTACAGGCCGCATCGCTCACCATGCGAATAACCCCCGGCGGAGCCGGCGGCTGACCATCGACTTGCCAGTAGATAACAGACCCAGGAATCTGCATGACGACGAATTCGGGCTCAGTCCCCGGCGACGTGTTCGACGTCCGGAAAGTGCGCAAGTTCATCGAGTTGATGAATGAGCACGACCTGACCGAGATCGACCTGCGTCAAGGCGAACAGCGGATACGTTTGCGTCGCGGGCCGGAAACCGTGACTGTGTCGACCGCGCCGACTGGATCGTTTGCCTCGCCGCTGATGTCTTCCGCAAGTCACGGCGCCCCGCCGGAAGCGACTCGCAGCGGCGCGGCGCCCGACGACGGAACGCTTGCCATCCGTAGCCCGATGGTCGGAACTTTTTACTCCGCAGCAAGCCCCGATTCGCCACCGTTCGTCAAAGTGGGCGACCAAGTGGGCCCCGAAACCACCGTTTGCATTGTCGAAGCGATGAAAGTGTTCAACGAAATCCCGGCGGAGTGTTCGGGCCGCATCATTGCTGTGCTGGCGCAAAACGGAGACCCGGTGGAATTCGGCCAGCCGCTGTTTCGTGTGGAGCCCACTTGAGGGTTCAGGGTTCAGGGTTCAGCCTTCGATCACTGAGCCCTCAACCCCGAACCCTGAACCCTCAACGCCATGTACCAGCGAATTCTTGTAGCGAATCGCGGCGAAATCGCGCTGCGAATCATTCGAGCGTGCCGCGAGCTGGGCGTCGAGAGCGTCGCCATCTACAGTGAAGCTGACCGTGGCGCGCGGTATCTCGATTTGGCGGACGAGGCCTACTGCGTTGGACCGGCGAAGGCCGCCGACAGTTACCTCAAGATCGCCAGCGTGATCAGCGCGGCGGAGGTCGGCAATGTGCAGGCCATTCATCCCGGCTACGGCTTCCTGGCCGAGAACGCGCATTTCAACGAGATCTGCCGCAGCTGCAAGATCGACTTCATCGGCCCCAGTCCAGAGGCCATGGCGCGTTTGGGCGACAAGAACGCGGCACGCGATCTTGCGCGGCAAACGGGCGTGCCGATCGTCCCGGGCAGCGAAGGCGTGATCGCCAGCGAGGAGGAAGCGCTGCGCTTCGCCCACGACGTCGGATTCCCAGTATTGATCAAGGCGGTTGCCGGCGGCGGCGGCCGTGGCATGCGCGTCGCTTCCAATGATCTGGCGCTGAAATCGGCTTTGCAGCAGGCGCGGGCCGAAGCTGAGGCGGCCTTCGGCAATGGCGACGTTTATCTGGAAAAATACATCGAACACCCTCGCCACGTCGAAGTCCAGGTGCTGGCCGACCACCATGGCAACGTCGTGCACCTTTGGGAACGCGACTGCAGCGTGCAAAGGCGACACCAGAAGCTCATCGAAGAAAGTCCAAGCCCGAGCATCAACAATGAAACCCGCACTGCAATGTGCGACGCGGCGCGGCGGCTCATTCAGGCAGCTTCCTATACCAACGCGGCCACGGTGGAATTCATCGTCGACAAGAACAACAATTACTACTTCATCGAGGTAAACGCCCGGATCCAGGTTGAACATCCCGTGACCGAGATGGTGACGGGCATCGACCTCATCAAGTGGCAGATTCGCGTGGCGGCCGGCGAGCGGCTGGCCTTTTCGCAGTCAGACATTCAGCAGCGAGGCGCGGCGATCGAATGCCGCATCAACGCCGAAAATCCGCGGCGCAACTTTCAGCCATCCCCGGGCACAATTACGCAGCTTATCGCTCCCGGCGGATTTGGAGTGCGTTTCGACACCCATGCGCACAGCGGCTACGTTGTACCGTCTAATTACGACTCGATGATCGGCAAGCTGATCGTGCATCAGCCGACGCGGGCCGAGGCGATTGTCTGTATGCTCCGCGCATTAGCCGAGCTGCGAGTCGAAGGCATCCATACGACCGTGCCGATCCATCAAGAGATTTTGAGCCATTCGGCATTCGCCGAAGGCCGTGTCGACACGACGTTCGTCGAACGAACGCTATTGTCGCAATAGAAATAATGGCGACGGCCAACGCTCGATCAACGATTTTTCGCTGGTTTCCGACGGTGCGTTAAGCCGGGGCGAGCGAACTTGGTTGGAGACTCGCAATTTTGCTAAAATGCGAGATCAGGGTTGAGCGAATTCCAAGGCGTCAAATTACAGGCGAGATACGAGCGGAGCTGAGCAATGACTGACCGCAATGCTTCCACGATGGCGCGTCCGCCGCGCGTGCAGCACAGTTTTCGTCGCGTGGCCATTTTGTTCGCCGGTGGACCGGCCCCGGCCGCGAACGCCGTTATCTCCACGGCCGCGACCGCGTTTCTGCGCAACGAAATCGAAGTTGTCGGCGTGCTGCACGGATATTCGCACCTTGCTGAGTTCTCGCCCGAGCGACCGCTTGTCGAGGGCCGCGATTATGTGATGCTCACGCATCGCATGCTCGGACGAACGCGCAATTCGCAGGGCATCCTCATCGGCACGGCCCGAACCAATCCGGGGAAAAACGTATTTAACCCCGCGCATCTGGATGACCCGGAGCGCGTCAAACCGCTTAAAACTGTGTATGACGCGCTGCGCTCGATCGGCGTTGACGCCCTCATCTCGATCGGCGGCGACGACACGCTCAAAACTGCCAATAAATTCAAACTCTACCAGGAAAAGCTGCCGGCCGATGCGCGGCGAATCCCGGTCGTGCATCTGCCCAAGACGATCGACAACGATTATCGCGGCATCGATTTTACGTTTGGTTACTTCACGGCCGTCGACTTCCTGGGCCGCGAGGTGCGCAACCTAATTGCCGACGCCGAAGCCAATCGCGCGTACTTCCTTGTCGAATCGATGGGCCGCAGCGCCGGCTGGCTGGCGTATGGCGTGGCGATCGCCGGCGAGGCCAGCCTCGTAATCAGCGTCGAGGACATTGAAGGGCCGTACGCCACGACGGAAGATGTTACCGAACCGAAAACCGGACACATCAGCCAGCGCAAAGTCATGGACCTGGAAAAGGTCATCAAGCGCATCGTGCTCACGATGACCACGCGCGAGCGCGAAGGCAAGGAATACGGCGTGATCGTCATCGCCGAGGGGCTGGCCGAGCTTTTGCCGCAAAAATACTTGCAGGGCATCGGCCGCGACGAGCATGGCCACATCAGCATCGCCGCCGTCAACTTGCACGCCATCTTCAAAGATCTCATTTCGAAGGAATACACTCAGCAAACCGGAAACAAGCGCAAGATCACCGCGCTGCAGCTTGGATACGAATCGCGCTGCGCCAAGCCGCACGCGTTCGACGTGATGCTTGGCTGCCAGCTCGGCGTCGGCGCCTATCGGGCCCTGGTCGAAAAACGCCACAATGGCGTGATGGTCTCCGTGAGCGGCCAATTGCAGCTCTGCTATGTGCCATTCGAGGAGCTGGTTGACCCCAGCACGCTAGTCACCGTCGTGCGCTACATCGAACCGGAGAGTGACTTCCAGAAGCTCACGCGGTTTTTGGAAACTTACGTGAACGAAGAGGAGCTCACGCGCCGGCAACTGGGGGCAGTTCAGCGCTCCAGCTGAGCGCCGCGAGCCGGGTCGGCACCCACCGCGCCCCTCCCGTCGAGCATACGCTTCTAGAGCGCGCCCTTCGTGCTCGGCACGCCGGTGGTGCGCGGGTCAATTTCCACTGCCATGCGCAGCGCTCGGGCCGCCGCCTTGAAAATCGCCTCGCTGATGTGGTGGCTATTGCGTCCGTAGTGCACTAGCACGTGCAGGTTGCAAAGCGCATTGGCCGCCAGGGCTTGCCAAAAATCCTCGAGCAGCTCGCTGTCGAAGTCGCCAATCTTGGCGCTGGGAAAGTCGGCGCGAAACACCATGGCATAGCGCCCGCTGAGATCGATCGCCACGGTGGCCAGCGTCTCTTCCATCGGCAGCGTGAAATGTCCGTAGCGGCGGATGCCCGCCTTGTCGCCGAGCGATTGCTTGAGCGCCTGCCCCAGACAAATGCCTACGTCCTCGACCGTGTGATGCTGGTCGACCTCAAGGTCGCCCTCGGCCTGTACGGAAAGATCGATTGCCGCATGCTTGGCGAGCAGCGTGAGCATGTGATCCAAGAAGCCGACTCCCGTAGCGATATCGGATTGGCCCGTGCCGTCCAACTCCAGCGCCAGCCGCACATGCGTCTCTGTGGTTTTGCGGTCGATATTGGCGGTTCGTGCCATAGAATGCCAAAGAAACGGTGTCCGGAGGCGGGTGTCAGGTGTCTGTTTCTGACACCTGACACCCCAATTTCACGCCCAATCGAGACCCGTTTCGCGGCGGACGCGCTCGTCGAAATCGCCCAACAGGCCGCCGATCACGTCCCAACCGCTGGGGCGGCGAATCTCGATGTCACCCTGCCGATTCACGCGGACGATCGTCTGGCCGTTCACGCCCGCCGCCGCCAGGTCGCCCTGGTGCAGCTCATCATCCGCCACGATTCGCTCCAGCGTTGTACCGGTCATTTCAATGAACGACATCCGCAGACTCCTCGATTGCACGCCGCAATGCACGATGGGCTCACGCCGCTATTCTAGCCAAGCGATGCGGCGCTGTCAGCAGGTGTGGGGGCGGGCACCGCCCACCCTATTGAACTGAGCCGAGATTCGAGGTGGGCAGTGCCTGCCCTACAGCGTCCAATCGGGCGCGGCAGCACGGATGCGATCTGCCAGCTTGATCAACGTTGGCACGTCCAATTGCTCCGTGCGCGTATCGTGGGCAAAGCCCATCTCCTCGAGAATCGCGTCGACTTCGTCCTTATCGAGATGCTGCTTCATGGCCGCCAGCAGATTGGCCCGCAAGAACTTGCGGCGATGGAGAAAAAGTGCCTTGGTGATCTGATGAAAATACTTGAGATCGGCGATTGAAGCTCGCCGAGCCGGGTCGACGGTCAAACGCAGCACCGCCGAGGTGACTTTGGGCACTGGCCAGAATACCGATGGCGGCAGCACGCGCACGATCTCCGCGGTGCACTGGCTTTGAATCCACACGCTCAGCGCGCTGTAATCCTTGGTCGAAGGACTGGCGGTGATGCGGTCGGCCAGCTCCTTCTGGATCGTGACGATCATGCTGTGCGGCACGTGCCGCGCAAGCAGCAAGTTTGACAAGACGGGCGTGGCGATGTTGTACGGAAGGTTGGCCACCAGCTTCAGCCGTCGGCCGGGCGCCTCGGCCAGCCGCGCGCCGATCGCATCCATCACGCGTTCATCGAGGTTGTTCTTGTTCCGCAGCGCGTCGAGGCGCAGCATCGTCACGTTCGGCAGATCAATAAGCTGCTCGCTGGCCAGCTCGAACAGGTGCGCGTCAATCTCCACGGTCACAACGGCAGCGGCCCGCGCGGCCATCATCGCCGTCAGAGAGCCGGTACCCGTTCCCACCTCGAGCACGACGTCGTCCTGCGTGAGCTCGGCCGCGTCGACGATCAACTGAACAAGGTTCAGATCGATAAGAAAATTCTGGCCGTGTCGCGTCGCGGGGCGAATGCCCATCTCGCGGAAGCGTTCGATCAGAAACGTTTTCGTTTGCCGAGTCATCTCAGATCAGCCTTTCCATGCTGACGTGCGGAGGTATCAGGCTGGAAAGCCTGACTTACCTGCCGCTGCACGTACTTGGCCAGGATATCGGTTTCGATATTCACGCGGTCGCCGACTTTCCGTCTACCCAGCGTGGTCAGCGCTAGGGTGTGCGGTATCAACGCAACGCTGAACCGCTCGCTTTCCACATCAACAATCGTCAGGCTGACCCCATCCACGGCGACCGATCCTTTGCTGGCCATTTGCTGCAATTGCGGTGCCGGCGCGCGAAACCACATCGTGCACCAGTCGCCGTCGTCACGGCGCGAATCGACTGTGCCCACCGCGTCGATGTGGCCCGTGACGTAGTGCCCTCCAATGGCGTCGCCAACTCGCAACGAGCGCTCCATATTGACGACATCGCCGCGTCCGAGCTGGCCCAGGTTGGTACGGGATAGCGTTTCTTCACCGGCCTGAAACGAGAGCCGGCCACCGTCAACCGCTACCACCGTCAAGCAGCAGCCGTTCAGTGCAATGCTGTCACCCACCTTCGCGGCTGCAGCGATCCGTGGCTCGCGGATGACAAGCCGCACACCGGGCGGTTCGGCGATAACACCCGCAACTTCGCCAAGTGCTGCGACAAGGCCGGTGAACATGATTGTGGCGCTATGTTAATTGCGATTTCGCTGACAGCCCCCGGCTTTGCCGGGGGTTTGCATTAGCAGCGCGCAATAGGACCCCCGGCACAGCCGGGGGCTGACTCACCTTCTAAAACAGCGGCTCCTCCCTGACCCGGCGGTGCCACAAGTGATCCCACGCGAACCGGGCCGGCGGGCCGAACACAAACAGTACGCACAGCAGCGGAATCGCGTAGCCGCGCACGATAAGAATTGCCATCAGCGAAAAAACGATCGCCACGAGCTGGGCAAAGCTGCGCTGGCCGCGAATGAATTGCGTGAGCGGATGCGGGTACGGAATGCGCGACACCATGAGCAGGGCGATGACGATCGAAAACAGCGGCAGCAAACGCTGCATCCACCAATCGTACGCGTCGAAGTTTTCCCGGCCGACGTTCGCTTCGTTACGTAGCGTGTAGGAAAGCACGGCGAAACTTGCGATCACCGCGGCCGCCGCCGGCGTCGGCAATCCCGCAAACGTCGTATGGTCATCATCCGAATCCATTTCCACGTTGAACCGCGCCAAGCGCATGGCCGCGCAGCACGCGAATAGCGCCGCCACGGTCCAGATCGCCTCGCTGTGGAGGCTCGTGAACTGCGGGCACATCTTTACCAGCAAGATCGCAGGCGCCAGGCCGAATGACACCAGATCGCACAAACTATCCAGCTGGGCGCCGAAATCCGTGACGCCGCGGGCAATGCGGGCCACCTGCCCGTCGATCGCATCGAACAACATCGCGAGCAAAATGAGCGCACCGCATAGCATGAGGTTATGCGTCGGGTCCTCGCCCTCGATGAACTCCTTCACCGATTCCAGTTTGAATTCAATCGGCGGCGCCCGGTCGATGGCCTGCGCGTCTGGCTTCTCGATTCGCGACAGCACGACGATCGCGAAGAACCCGCACACGAGGTTGCCCAACGTAAAAAGCGTGGGCAACACCGCAATCGCACGAATCGGCTTCATCTTCTCGCAGGTCAGACTTTTGAGCCTGACGTGTAACTTGCTGGTCAGGCGACAAAGCCTGATCTACTTCCAACACGCAACGACATCGCTTCCAGCCCGCACCTTGTCGCCCGGCCGCACGCGGATTTCAACAGCATCCGCCGGCAGAATTAACTCAGTGCGCGAGCCTAATTTAATCATACCAAACTTTTCGCCGCGCGCGACCGTCTGTCCCGGTGTGAGCGGGCAGACGATCCGGCGGGCCAGCATCCCCGAGATTTGCCGCACGGCGAAGCGGCGGTGCGGCGGCTCGGTCTGCTCGAAGCCGATCCACATGTATTCGTTGAGCTCGGCGCTCTCCGGTCGCATTGCATTGAGAAATTGCCCGGGCTTGTAACGCATTTCGACCACACGGCCGGCCAGCGGCGCCCGGTTGATATGCACGTTGAAGATCGAAAGGAAGATGCCGACGCGAACTGCGGGCCCGCCGAGAAATTCGTCGCGCTCCATCGCGGTAACATCAACCACGGCGCCATCGGCCGGAGCGACGATTGAGCGCGCGTCGGCCGGAATTTCCCGCCGCGGATCGCGAAAAAAATAAAACAATAGAAAGAGCAAGCTCCCGGGGATTACCGCCAGCCATCCCCAGGGCCAGCCCAACAGGGCGAAACCAACCGTTGCCGCCAACAGCGGCCAACCGTAAAGGTTTAGTTCGCGCCATCCCCAGCGCGCCAGCGGCATCCGCTTGAACCACGCCGGGCAATCGCGCGGCACAGGCAGCGTGGGCTGATAAGTCTGATTTTCGGCGATCTTATTCACGCGATGGGTGGCATGCTCTCGCCGCGATAGCGGCGTCAGCATGCGCTACGAGTTTCAAAGTCCATGCTTACGCGGCTGTGCCGCGAAAGCAGGCAACGCGACTGATGCTGACGTTCCACGCTCGACTCAGTGCAGCACGGGACAGTTATCGAACCACTGCCGCCCCTGTGCGGCCATCCAATCGATCGATGCGGCCGGTCCCCACAGATTCGGCTCGTAAATGCAAAGCGGCGGCTTGTCGCTGCGGTCCCACTCTTCGAGGATAGGGTCGCAAATCGCCCATGCCGCCTCCACTTCGTCAGCGCGGGCGAATAAGCTCGCGTCGCCTTCCAGCGCGTCGAGAAGCAAGCGCTCGTACGCCTCGGGCATCGCGCCCTGGAACGTCTCCGAGAAGCGAAAATCCAGGTCGGTCTGCCGCAGCCTCATGCCGGCATCGGGTACTTTGGTTTGAAAGTGTAGCTGTATTCCTTCGGCAGGCTGCACCTGGATCATGAGGCGGTTCGCCACCCGCGGTCCCGTCGGCGCGTTGGGAAACAGCATGTGCGGCGGCTCGTGAAACCAGACAACGATCTGTGTCGTGCGGCACGACATCGCCTTGCCGCTGCGCAGATAAAAAGGCACGTCCTTCCAGCGCCAGTTGTCGACGTTCAGTTTCACGACGGCGTAGGTGGCGGTCCTGCTGCCGGGGCGAACGCCCGGTAGCGACGAATATCCATGATACTGGCCGCGCAGCGTATCCTGGTGGACCGCGTCGCCGCGTAGCGGACGCACTGCTTGCAGCACCTTCACTTTTTCGTCGCGGATGGCATCGGCCTCGTATCGCACCGGCGACTCCATCGCGATGATTGTCATCAGCTGCAGCAGGTGATTCTGAAACATATCGCGAATCACGCCGGCCGTGTCGTAGTAGCCCGCCCGCCTGCCAACGTCCACTTCCTCGGCCACCGTGATCTGCACATGGTCGATGTAGTTGCGGTTCCAAATCGGCTCAAAGATCGCGTTTGCCAGCCGCAGGACCAGTACATTCTGCACCGTCTCTTTGCCGAGATAATGGTCGATGCGATAAACCTGCCGCTCCCGAAACACCAAGTGAATCACCTCGTTGAGGCGCCGCGCCGACTTCGAATCGGTGCCAAACGGCTTTTCGATGATCACCCGGCGCGGACCCTTTTGTTCATCCGCCAGGCCGGATCGGCCCAATTGCGCGACCGCCTGTTCGTAGAATTCCGGCGATGTGGCCAGATAATAGATTCTCGCGCTCGGACCAGAATGCTCGACGTCCGACAAGAATTTGTTCAGGCGAACAAAGTCCTCCGCGCGGCCGATATCACCAGGAAGATAATAGATGCTTTGCGAAAACCGCTGCCACACCGCCGAATCGAAATCCTGGCCGAGGTGCTTGGCTACATGTTCCGACAACTGCGTTCGCCATGACTCCGATGAGTATTCACTGCGCGAAAAACCGACAATCCGCGTTTCGGCCGGCAAGCGCCCTTTGCGAAACAGCTGATACAGGGCGGGGATCAGCTTCCGCTGCGTGAGGTCGCCTGAGGCGCCGAAGATGACGAACGTGTGCGGCATGGAAGGAAGTGTGAGTAGGTGAGTAAGTGAGTAGGTGAGTGGTGGACCAAACCAATTCACGGTCACTTCTGCAATGTGGGACTCATATCTGCTTTATAGTCGGTGCTTAGTACTTGGTACTCAGTACCGCAGTACTTAGTACTTCATGCCCACCTCGACGGCTCCGCCCTACTCACTTACTCACCCACTCACTACCGTCAAATCGTCATTGCTGTGAAGCCCCCGTCCACATAAATCGCCTCTCCAGTGATAAAGCTGCCGGCGACCGGCGAAAGCAAAAGCAACGCCGCACCGATCAGCTCCGGCCCGTCGCCGAGCCGGCCCATCGGCGTGTGCCGAAGTATTGCCTCCACACGCGACTTATCGAGGATCTTGCGGTTCTGCTCCGCCGGGAAGAAACCGGGGCACAGGCAGTTGACGCGCACACCGTGCGGCGCCAGCTCGCGGGCAACATTTTGCGTCAGACTCAGCACGGCGGCCTTGGAAGCAGAGTAAATGAACACGCGCGATAGCGGCCGGTAACTCGTGACACTGCCGATGTTCAAGACCGCGCCCTTGCCGGCGCCAACCATGTGCTTGCCGAATACCTGGCAGCCGATGTGCGTTGCCAACAGGTTGCCGTTGATGATCCTGGCGAACTCCTCGTCAGTAATTTCGAAATAGGGCGTCGGCGAATTCACTCCGGCGCAATTCACCAGCGCATCAACGCGACCGTGATCGGCGAGCACTTTTTCGAGCAGTGCTTGAACCGATTGCCGCTGGCAGGCATCGACTTCAGCAAAGGCCGTCTTGCCGCCGAGCTTTTCAATCGCATCCACGCATGCCTGGCCGCGCTCGGCGCTCCGCCCCGCAACAATCACCAGCGCTCCGGCCTGCGCAAGCCCCTTGCACAATTCGCCGCCTAACACGCCCGTGCCGCCGATCACGACGGCGACCTGGCCATCGAAACCAAACAACTTTTGTAAGTAGTCGGACATTTCGGCAGGGTGGGCACCGCCCACCATTATCACCATTCCGTCATGCGTTTGGTAGGCGGTGCCCACCCTGCGTCCGCTCGGCTCGCGGCCCCTACGGTTGGCGTCGCAATCGAATCCAGTCGGCGTGAAACGTGCCGGGCTTGTCGGTCCGCTCAAACGTGTGGGCGCCGAAGTAATCCCGCTGCGCCTGCAGCAGGTTTGCCGGCAGCCGCTCACGTCGATAGCCGTCGTAATATGCCAGTGCCGTGGCGAATGCCGGAACCCAAATTCCAAGCTGCGCGGCTGTTGCGGTGACATGTCGCCAGGCATCCTGCGTCTTGGCGCAGGCTTCCGTAAAGTAAGGGGCCAATAGTAGATTCTCGAGTTTCGGAGCGGCGTCGAACGCCTCTTTAATGCGATCGAGAAACACAGCGCGAATGATGCACCCGCCGCGCCACAGCAGGGCGATGTTACCGTAGTTTAGCGGCCAGTCGTACTCACCGGCCGCCGCCTGCATCTGTATGAACCCCTGCGCATAGCTGCAAATCTTCGACGCATACAGTGCCTGGCGAATTTGTTCGATAAACGCCCGGCGATCGCCGTCATACCTCTTGCCGACCGGCCCTTTGAGAATCTTGCTTGCCCGCACGCGGGAATCTTTCATCGCCGACAGGCATCGCGCATAGACGGCCTCTGTTACCAGCGTGCTGGGCACGCCGTGATCGAGTGCCAGTTGGCTCATCCACTTGCCGGTGCCCTTCGCGCCAGCCTTATCCATGATCTTGTCCACGAGCCATCCGCCGCCTTCGGTGTCCTTGACACTGAAAATGTCGCGCGTGATTTCTATGAGGTAGCTGTTCAGCTCGCCGCGGTTCCACTCGGCAAACACGTCGTAAAGCTCTTCGTTCGAGATCCCCAGCGACTCCTTCATCATGTAGTATGCTTCGCAGATGAGCTGCATGTCGCCGTACTCGATGCCATTGTGAACCATCTTCACATAGTGGCCGGCGCCGCGCGGGCCGACCCACTCGCAGCAGGGAATGTCGCCCTTCGGCCCGACTTTGGCGGCTATGGCTTGGAAGATCGGCTTCACGATAGGCCAGGCCGCCGGGCTGCCGCCGGGCATCATGCTCGGGCCTTTGAGCGCCCCTTCCTCGCCACCGGAAACGCCCGTACCGATGAACAACAGCCCTTTGCTTTCGACGAGTTTCGTGCGCCGCTCCGTGTCAGCGAAGTGCGTGTTGCCGCCATCGATGAGCACGTCGCCTTTGTCCAATAAGGGAATGAGAGACTCGATCAAATCGTCGACCGCCGGCCCCGCTTTGACCATCATCATCACCTTGCGCGGCTTCGCGAGCGCTTTCACCAGCTCCTCGATTGAGTGGCAGCCGACGAACTTTTTTCCCTTCGCTCGGCCTGCGATGAATTCATCGACCTTGCTCGTCGTGCGGTTGTAGACGGCCACGCTGTACCCTCGGCTCTCGATGTTGAGGGCCAGGTTCTCGCCCATCACCGCCAGGCCAATCAGGCCGATGTCGCACGTTGCGGTACTCATTCGTTGACTCCAGTCGTGGTGAGTAAGTGAGTAAGTGAGTAAGTTATCATGAAGCGAACCAACGGTCGTTGCTTGCACAAGGGAATTTGGTTGCTGCTTCGTTCTTGGTACTCGGTACTCAGTACGAAGTACCCAGTACCTTGTACGCCGTAATCACTTTGACAGTGCCGCCGCACTCACCTACTCACTTACTCACCCATGCTCATCCACTTTCCACGGCGGCCGTTCCGGCAGGAAGGCGTCGAACTCGGCCAGCAGCCGCTCCTGATACGCGCCGGCAAACGATCCCTCGAAAAATCGCTGGATGCCCTCCTCAAACAAATGCCGCCAGCTTGCTTCCTCGGCGCCGGGGTTGATCGGAAAGAATAAGCAATTGTTCGCTACGGCCGCATTGTGGTCGCCCGGCGCGTCGCCAATCATCAGCGTGTGTCCTGGCGGATACTGCTTCGCGGCGGCCAGTAATTCTTTCTTGCTGCCCACTTCCTGCCCGCAGATCGCCAGCACGAATCGCGAAATGTCGTGTTCCTCCCACTCCGCCTCGAGAGCCGCGTTGGGCGTCTGTGAACAGACCAGCATGTCGGCCTTCTCGGCGAGCCGCTCCAGGCACTGCCGCACGAACGAAAACGGCGGCACGCCGCGCACCATCTCGGCAATCGCCTTGTTCACCGCGATGCTCCAAGCTAGCGCCTGCTTCAAATCCGCATCGCCGGTCGCGGCCACGGCCTTCTCCAGTGCCGGGTTGCCCAGCTTCGACTCGCGCGCCACCCAATAGATCAATCCTTGTGGCCTGGCAACCTTGATGCCGCGCGCCTTCACCTCCGGCCGGCGCCGCAGCCAATCGAGCTGCTCCACAAGCGCCGGAAAACGATTCGCCCCACGGCTCTTCGAATACAAGTTGACGAACTCCGCCGCCTCGCGAGCGTACTTGCTCACGCCCTGCAGCTCGTAGTGATTGATGAATGCGGGGATGAAGCACTCTTTATGCTTCAGCTCCATGGAGTCGAACACGCAGCCGTCCGAATCGATGCCGACGAGAAAATCGTGGTGCGGCGTAATGGAAAGCATGGTGCGACCTAGTGAAAAGTCGCATTTTACTGGCGGTCGCGCGGTTGGTCGATAGCGTCGAGCTTACTGGCCAAACGTGCCTTGGATATCTTGCGGCCGGTACGCCGGCAGCAGCCCGATGCGCTGGTCGATCGTACGCACTTGCTTCAGAAATCTCGCGTCATTCTTCGCGCCGAACTGCGACGCGACCTCGACGGCCGTGAGGCCTTCCGGCAGGTTGTCGATCGCTGGCATGAATGCGCTGACGCTGAACCCTTGAGCGATCGAGTTGAGCCTCAATTGTTTGCTGAGCACTGCTTCGGCGAAACGGACGCCGGCGCGGTCGGCCGCGAGGTCGGCAAAGCTGAATCCGCTGGAGCCATGAGCGTCGAGCAGCTCTTTGGTCAGACCGGCCGCTCGGGCCGCGTCGCCGCCCGCGGTCGCCGTGAGATAGGCAGAGAGGAAAAAATGTTCGGCCAGATCGCCCCGCTCCCGCATTGTCGGATCGCCCATCATCGTGAGGCGGATCGATCGCTGGCTTGCCGGCTCGACCGCTTGCGCCAAGCTGGCCGAACCCGGCAGCTTTGCGAGTAAACCAGATTGATCGAAGCCGATTCCCAAGGCCACCAGAAAGGCGCGCGGAGCGATGTCGCCCGGCAGACGGTCGGCTGCGTTTGCCGCGCGGCGAACATAGTAGCTGGTCAACTCGTCGCCTGCGAGCCGCACTTCGCCAAGAGGGCTTACGCCGCTGGCGACCGGCCGTGCCCGGTTCGACACCGCCGCGCGAACAATCTCCTGCAGCACGTGCCGCGCCGATTCCGCCAGCGGCGTGGCGACCGTGTTTGTGCTCATCAACTGAACGTAGTGCTGGCCGGCTGCGTCGTTGGGCAGCGAGCGCGTTAACTCAGAGTAAATTTGCCGCAGCCGGCGCTTCGTATCGTCCGACAGGTCGGCCAGCCGCACGACATTGCGGCGGCGCATTTCCTCGCCGACCATTGCAATTACCAGCGCGTTCACTGGATCGAACTGAATGCGAAATGCCGATCGGCCGGCCTGCTTGTCGCCCAACACCGGTCGCATTACACTGCTGCGCTCGGGACTATGCGAAGCGCCAAAATAGTGCCCCAACTCGTGCAGCAAGAACTCCAGGCGCTCGGCTTCGCGAATTTGAGGGTTGCCCTCGCGCACCAGGATGTGCGTATGCAGCGGCCCGCGCGTTCCAGCCATGTGCATACGGCCGCGCACCACCTCCCATTGACTCGTAAAACCGATGGCCAACCGGCCGGGAACCGGCTTGACCTCGCGCTCGAATTCAACGAGCGACGCGATGAAGTCGTTCGTGGCGTTGTCGGAATTCCACGTGTCGACCGCCACGACGCGCAGGCCGACGCGGCAATATTTTTCCAAGATCTCAGAAGCGGCCTCGATGCGCCGCCGCAGTCGACGCTCCCACATGGCCTGCCGGCCCGGTTCTTCCTCGTCCACCAATATCTTGACGGGAATCGTGATGGTTGGGGCCCGGCGAGCGCTGCCCGGCAATTCGCGGCCGCCGGCCGTGGTCGAATCCTCGCCAAGGCCGATTTTCTGCAGGCCGATTTGGCCGTCGCGCCGCCGGCCGAAGAAATAGGCGCAGTTTGGCTCGGTCAGATACTGGCGCCCGCCCGCGGCCGGGCCGAATGCCACGTTGGCCGCGCCGTCCACAAACATCGGCGTCACGTCGCCCGGTGCAAGGGCCACTTGTTCGGGCTGTCCCGCCAGCGGCATGAACCGCACCGACAGCGGCGCGCCCGTGCGATTCGCAAGAACGATCACGTCGCCAATCGCAGCGCCGGGAAGCTCCGCCGCGAGCGTCAGCAAAATGCTGATAGAAACCTGGCGGTAAACACGAAATGTGGCGAAGGCGCGCAGCATGACTTTTATTTTACCGCGCGAATGGCTGGCGCAGTGTAGTCTTCACGCTGGAGCGTGAAGAATTCCTCACGCTCCAGCGTAAAGACTACACTTCAACGAGCAAACCCTGCAGTTCCTGCATGGCGTAAAGATCGCGTTCCCGGCCGGCGTGGGCGAAAACGGCCTGCAAATTGTTGAGCATGCGGCTGAGCCATTGCCGATGCGTTGCCGGGATAAACCACTGTGACGACTCCCCGGCCACTACGCCGGTCGTTTGTGCCACGCGCGTGCAAACCTCATTGCGATTCAGAAGGCCTCCGCCGTAAAACGGGTCGACAAACATCCATTCGGCAGCTGTTGAGCTGCGGCCCGACTCCGGACACTCGACCGCGGCCAAAAAATGCCCCGGAGAGTTGATGCCCAGAACCGTGAGCCCAAGCATCTCCGCGACGCACTTGTACACGAGCACCAGCGTGATTGGCAGCCCGCGGCGCGTGCGAAGCACGTCGGGCAAATAGCTGTTCGCCGGATTGTAGTAATCTTCCACGTTGCCGACAAAACCCGCGACGTCAAACAGCACATCGTGAAGGTGAGCCAATTTGGCTTGCGGATTCTCGGAGCGCACGCGGCGGCGAACGGTCTCGGCCAATTCAGCGATGGTTGCTTCGCCTTGCTCGACATCGGCGCCCGGCTTTTCATGCCGCGCAATTGCAAACGTGGCGTGGAACAGACCGCTTGTCGAATCCACGCGCGGCATCTCCGCAGCAAAGGCAGCATAAGCAGCGGGATGGCAGTAAGCCGGCATGCCCTAATTCTAACCAGCTCCTGTGTGGCCGACGTCTTTGAGGCCGGCTAAGATAGCCGCATGGAGCACGTATGGCTACTGGCAGCGTTGATGTTCGTCGCCGCGATCTTGTATTCGTCGGTTGGCCATGCCGGGGCATCCGGTTACCTGGCTGCCATGGCACTCATGAACGTTGCTCCGGAGGTGATGAGACCCACGGCGCTGTGCTTAAACATCATTGTTGCCACGATCGGGACGATCCAGTTTGCACGGGCCGGCTACTTCGCTTGGAATATTTTTTGGCCGTTTGCCGTGACCTCCGTTCCCTGTGCTTTTATCGGCGGCACACTCAAATTGCCGTATGACTACTACAGGGCGGTCGTCGGCGTCGTGTTGCTTTTCGCCGCAGCCCGGCTAATTTACTCCGCAAGACGTTCATCCGAGAGCGAGCCAAAGCCTTTGCCGCTGGCGGTCGCCCTTATCGGCGGAGCCTCGATTGGCCTGTTAGCCGGCTTGACGGGCGTCGGCGGCGGTATATTTCTCTCGCCACTGCTGTTGCTCGCCAACTGGGCCACTGTGCGACAGACGGCCGGTGTTTCCGTAGCGTTTATCCTTGTCAACTCGATCGCAGGACTGGCCGGTAATCTGGCCAGTGTTCAATACCTGCCGCCGCAGATTCCTTTCCTTGCGCTCACCGTCGCCGTCGGCGGGATCATCGGCTCACAACTGGGCAGCCGGCACTTTGCACCGATTTTGTTGCGGTATTTGCTCGCCGTCGTGCTTGTAATGGCCGGCTGCAAGATGATCTTCACATGACACACCGGATCCTGCCCAAGGACAATTATTGGTTCGCCTTATTCTGTTAGATAGCTTAGAATAGCGCGATTAGTCACATGAAAGGGCCGGAGATTCAGGGAGACTCATGGGGCAACGATTTCTGCCGAAGGCCGCCGCCCTTTGTTGCTTCCTTGTCGCCGGCCGCAGCGCGTCCGCCGTCGATCGAACTGTCGGCAACACAAGCCAATTCTCCGCGGCGCTGGCCGCGGCATCACCGGGCGATCGTATCTTGCTTCAACCCGGCGTTTACGCCGGCGGTCACTTCCGAGCCAATTTGCGGCAAGTCACCATCCGCAGCGTCGACCCGGCCAACCGCGCCATCATCGATGGCGGCGCCAACGCGCTCCAGCTCAGCGATGCACAGCAGGTGACCATTGAACACCTTGAGTTTCGCAACCAGACAGGCAACGGACTCAATATCGATGACGGCGGACCCGACGCTACGCCCAGCACCGACATCACGCTGCGCAACATCGTCGTGCGCGACATCGTAACGCCCGGCAACTACGACGGAATCAAACTATCGGGCGTTGATAGGTTTTTAATCGAGGGTGTTCAGGTCCGTAATTGGGGCACAGGCGGCAGCGCGGTCGATATGGTCGGCTGCCACCACGGACTCATCCAGAATTCATTGTTCGCACACACGAACACGGCGAATGAAGGCACGACGCTTCAGCCCAAGGGCGGCAGCAAGGACATCACGTTTCGCGCCAACCGCATTGAACTGCCTCCCGATGCGGGACGGGCCGTGCAGGCCGGCGGTTCCACGGGCCCAGCATTTTTTCGCTTCATCGACGGCGATTCCGATTACGAAGCGGACGAAGTCGTTGCCGAGGGGAACGTCATCATCGGCGGTTCGTCGGCATTCTCGTGGGTGAACATTGACGGCGGCGTGTTTCATCACAACTTCGTGCACCGCCCGTACCGCTGGGTAGCGCGAATCCTCAATGAGAACCAAGGCAACGACATTATCGACACGCGGAACGGCCAGCTGCACGACAACCGCATCGTGTACAACGATACGTCGAGCGAATTGAGCACGGCAGTCAATGTCGGCGCCGAAACGCTTCCGGCGACCTACTTGTTTGCGCGCAACCGCTGGCTGAACATAGCGAACCCAAATCCTGCCGGCTCGACTCCATCGCTGCCGACAGCAGAGCAGGGCGGAGTCTACGGCGATCGCTCACTCGATGGTCAACTCGACCATGCCATCGTGTGGGATTTCACCTGGGGTAAATGGATTGTCAACGCAAACACTGGTGCCGATTCGGTTGATATTCCGAACTTTGCCGCGCTGCGGCGCGCGACGCCCGGCGAAGCGGCCAGGTTTCAACCGCTGCAAGCGGATCCACTCGAGGGCCCGTGGACTTCGGCGGCAATTCCATCGGCCACAATTCAACTGCCGGCGTTCTCGCAGGTGATTCTCATCGACCCGGTGGCGTGTCCAAACTGCCTCGGCATCGCGGGCGACTATGACGGCAACGGAATCGTCAATGGTTTGGATTACGACGTGTGGCGGGCTGCGTTCGGAAACGTAACCGGCGCGGCGGATGGCAACGGCGACGGCACCGTAAACGCCGCTGATTACGTCGTGTGGCGAGCCGGATTTGCTCGAGCAAGCGTTGCAAGTGCGGCCGTGATTGGTTCAGCCATTCCTGAGCCGCTTTCGTCCGTGATTGGGGCGCTGGCCTGTGCAGTGTCGTTCGTAGCGCGGCTTCGCTGAGCCGCCGTGCAATCGCCGAACAGTGCAAGAATCGCGCTAATGCGATTCCTTCATCTGCTCGTTGATCCATGCCTCGAGCTCATCCCAATTCACCGGCGGCAGCTTGCACAGATCGGGCCGCAGGCGCATCGCATCGCGGATGTAGATGTGCTGGACTTCGCTTTGCGGCACGTCCGTGTTCCAATGCACCAGCACGCGAATGCACCGTGGCAGCGAGCCGGGAACAGCAATCTCATGACCACACAACAGCGGCACATCCAGCCAGCCCAGCTGCCGCGCCGCCAAAGCTGGGAATTCAGCATCCAAGTCGGGCGTCGTGCTGAAGATGGCGCTCGCCACGTCCTTGCGATCGATTCCGTTTCGGCGGACCATGAGCGCCAAGAGCTGCCTCGTGGCGGCGAGGATCTCGTCGCGCGAGTTTTCAGCCACGGTTGTCGCTCCGCGAATGCCCCGACAACAGGTCATGGCCGTGCACCCTTGAAAGTTGAGAAAAGTTCGCCAATAGTATGCCACAATTTCGCGATAGTTGCTGCCACAGCAGTCGAATTCGCCAGTGACTGGAAAGCTGGTTCAAGCGGGCGAACTGGGAGGCCGAACAGGCGGAAAATACCGCCAAAAATCGTAGATTTAAGCCGTTGACACCCGGCGGCCGAAGCGTATTATTACATCCGGTCTCAGTCGGGGAGCAGGTCGCCGTGGCGACCGCTTCGCGGGTGGGATTTTTTATTCTAGGCCTTGTCCACGAGCTGGACATAGCTAGAATACTGGGC
>DASXWB010000974.1:0-3945 GCA_036503915.1 Lacipirellulaceae bacterium
GACAAGGCAAATCGAACCAGCCTCGAATCCTACCGCGGGCCCGGATTGGAGGAAGGTTTGCGCATCCTGCGCCGCGTTAGCGAATCGACAAGCCTGCCGGTGACGACCGACATCCACGAATCAAGCCAGGCGGCACTAGCCGGCGAGGTCTGCGCCTTATTGCAGATCCCGGCGTTCCTCGCTCGCCAAACCGATTTGCTGGTTGCCGCCGCGCGCACTGGCCGAGCGGTTCACGTAAAAAAGGGCCAGTTCATGGCGCCGGGCGACATGCGTCACGTCGTGGGGAAGCTCGCAGCCGCTGGCTGCCACGATGTGGTCTTGGCTGAGCGAGGCACTTTCTTCGGCTACGGCCGGCTGGTGAACGACATGCGCGCAATTCCTCAGATGCAGGCATTGGGCGTGCCAGTGGTGTTCGACGCAACGCACAGCGTGCAGGAGCCCGGCGGGTTAGGGAAGGCCACCGGCGGCAATCGGGCCATGGTCGAGCCGCTCGCGCGGGCGGCCATGGCATTGGGCGCCGACGGTTTGTTTTGCGAAACCCACCCCGACCCGGACCGCTCGCCGAGCGATGGGCCGAACATGGTGCCGCTCGACGATTTAGCGCCCATGCTGCGGCGATTGCTTACCATTCGAGCCGCCGTAACGCAATTGGACCTTGACGCGCCGGCCCGCGCGGGGGCGAACACCTGATGCGTGCGATGCGTCGATTTCAGATTGCGCTATTGATCTTCGCGTCGGCGGCGCTTCTCGGCTGCGATCGCCCGTCGACCTCGCCCGGTCAATCGCAGCAGGAAGCGATGCGGCGTGGCCGGGGCGATTCGCTGCTCAAAGCGGTGGCGGCCCAACTCCGCGATCTGCCGGCCAACGTCGAGACCGACCTTCGCCAGCCCACGATCGTTCTCGATGCCACGCCCAGCGGCGAAGACATCCTTGCCATCGGCACACAGACGCCCAATATGCCCGATGGAACGGCCAACCACATCGTTGTGCCGGAAGGCAACGGCCGCTTCCGCAGCCAAGGCGTCCGCTCGGGCGACATCCTTAAATATTACCTCATCAGCGACCAAACGGTCGACGAGGAGCGCCGCGCCTTGGGCTTCTCGCGCTGGCTGGCAATGGAGTTTAAAATCGCCCAGGTGATTGACGAGAACACGCTGCTCATCGAAAAAGGCGTTCCCACGGCTGTTGCGAAAGAATATCTCCGGCAAGTCGGCAGAGACAACAGGGCCCTGCCGCAGGAAGTCAAGGATTACATTGCGCAGGTCGTCGCCGACGACAGCACCGTAACGCCGCAGGTCGTGATCCCCGCCAAAATCGAAATCTGGCGGCATTTGGACGATCGCCTCTACGAAATCAACCAGAAGCTGAATGTGTACTGGGAGCGGCGGTTGCCGCCCTTGGGCTGGGAGCCAAGCCCCGATGAGAAAGTGCTATCGCAAATCGTCGTCTGGCTGAATCAATGGCTGCGCCAAAGCGAAAAGGTCGCCGACTGGCGCGTCGATCCGCTTCTGGAGTCGCTCGACCCAAAACTGCGGAACGACCAGCAGCTCGCTCCATACATTTCGCAACAAGCTCTCGAAGCGGGAGTGTTCGAACCGCACGAAGGCAGGCTGCTGCAAGAGGCGGTGTGGATGCGCGACATCTCACGCTGGGCGCGCGGCGACAGCTTCGACGACCTCGAGCGGGCCGCTGCACTCTTTGATTGGACCGTGCGAAACGTGCAGCTCGTGGCGGATGAGGACGCAGTTCCTCATCGGCCGTGGAAAGTACTTCTGTACGGCCGCGGAACGGCAGAGCAGCGAGCCTGGGTGTTCGTCCTGTTGTGCCGCCAGCTGGAGCTGGACGTCGTGATGCTCGCCACGAAGCCGCCCGCTCCGCCGGCAGATGCGTCGGCGGCAGGGCAGGGCGAACCGCAGTTCTGGCTGCCGGCATTGGTGCTCGGCGATGAACTCCACTTGTTCGACACGCGCTTGGGACTGCCGATTCCAGCCGCTGGCGGGCAGGGCGTGGCCACGCTCAAACAGGTTTCCGAGGATGACTCCTTGTTGCGGCGGCTTGATCTCGAAGGGGCGCCCTATCCGATCACTGCCGAGATGCTGAAGGATGTCACGGCCTACGCCGTGGCCGATTGGTTCGATCTATCGCGACGCGCGCTCGCGGTTGATCAGAAACTGACGGGCGACGATCGGGTGGCGCTCGCAGCCAACCCGACCGACCTTGCCGAGAGGCTAACCGCTGTGCCGCAGATTGGCCGGGTGCTCCTGTGGGAGTTGCCATTTGAGACGCTGCGGGATCAGCTGTCGCTCCTCCCGCCGGCGAGGCGGCGCGAAGTCATCGCGTTCGAGCCGCTGGCGACTCGGCCAAAGTTGTGGAAGGCCCGCCTACGCCATTTTCAAGGCCGCCGCGAGGGTGGCGACGAGCAAACTGCCACCGAGCCGAGCGACGTCATCGACGATCATGGCGAAGCGGCCCAGCTCTACACCGACAAATCGGTGCGGCCCACCGACCGCGAGATCTCGCGGGAACAGTTCATCGACAAACGGCGCGTCGACACGACCGCTAAGCTGCACGCAACTTACTGGCTCGGGCTGCTGTCGTTTGATGACGGCAAATATGATGTGGCGGCCCACTGGTTCGGCCGGCCGGAGCTCAGCGACAAAACATCGCCGTGGGCGCACGGCGCGCGCTACAATCTGGCGCGAACTTTTGAAGCACAGGAGAAACTACAGGAAGCGATCCCGCTGTTGGAGCAAGACGACTCCCCGCAAAAGCATGGGAATCGTCTTCGTGCGCGACGCCTAAAGTCGCGGATGGAGGAAGCGGATAAGGTGAGCGACGAGTAACGAGCGGC
Source organism: Lacipirellulaceae bacterium (assembly GCA_036503915.1). Classification (GTDB taxonomy): domain Bacteria; phylum Planctomycetota; class Planctomycetia; order Pirellulales; family Lacipirellulaceae; genus JABDGM01. Next base: position 2,852 of record DASXWB010000974.1, read on the forward strand.
GGCGGTTCGAGCTGGAACCGGCATGCAGCGGCGAACCGGCCCGCACTGCTGCTGGTAACAGTACCAGGTGCTTGGTCTGAAGTACTGAGTACCCCATACTCGGTACTCAGTGCGCAGCTAACTATTCCCAAGATTGATTTCGCGCCGCCTCATGCTCTCCTTCCTCCGCCAGCGCTGGTTCCTGTTGGCGCTCATCGCGGCGTTGTGGGCCGGCATTGGCTGGCCGGAAGCAATAAGTCCGCTGGTGCGCTGGCTGCCGAACGAAGTGCTGGTGGCCGCCGTGACGTTCATCATGGCGCTGCCGCTGGAGACGGCGGCGTTGTGGAGCGCCGCGCGCCGACCGGGACCTGCATGGCTGGCATCAGCACTGAATAGCGGTGTCGCGCCGCCGCTCGGCTGGCTAGCCAGCCGGATGCTGCCGCCGGAGCTGGCTACTGGGATGATTGTCGCCACATCGGTGCCATGCACGCTGGCAACCGCCGCCGTCTGGACGCGCCGCGCCGGCGGCAACGACGCCGTCGCATTCCTCGTGACGATCATTACCAACCTGGCCTGCTTTCTGGTCGTTCCGGCGTGGTTATGGCTGCTCGTGGGCGGCGAGTCGCAAGCCGACATTCGCCGAGCCGAAATCGACTATGGGCAGATCGCGCTCGGACTCGTTTTGCTAGTCGTGCTACCGATCGTCATCGCTCAGTGCCTTCGCCAAATACGAACCGTCGGCGCATGGGCAGCGCGTCACAAGCACTCGCTGAGTCTCGTCGCGCAAGTCGGCGTACTGCTTATGGTGCTCGTGGGCGCAGTCGTTTGCGGCGAGCGGTTGAGTGCGGCATCGAACGGTTCGGCCATATCGCCCGCCAGCATTGTGATGATGATTTTTGCCGTGACCGCGGTTCATAGCACGCTGCTTTTCATCGGATTCAGCTTGAGCAAGTTGCTCGGTTTCGCACGTGCCGATGCGATTCCGGTTGCCTTGGCCGGCAGCCAGAAGACGCTCATGGTGGGCGCATACCTCGCCGTCGCTGTCGGGCCGCTGGCAATTCTGCCCATGGTTGCATATCATGCGGCTCAGCTTATCATCGATACGCTGCTGGTCG
>DASXWB010000975.1:0-2660 GCA_036503915.1 Lacipirellulaceae bacterium
GTCTGCCGGAACTCGCATCGTCGAATACTTCTGTACCGAGTCGAGAGGAGGGTGCTGGATAATCAACCCGAATCGCCCCGACCGACCGGACTGGATCGACCTCCCTGGTCTATCCAAGGTCACGGCCACCTCCGTTGCCGAAGAGGTCGTTACTGCTCTAACCGCTTGGAAAGCTGCACGATCTCGTTCGATGCGCGAACGTCAAAGTTTCGGCTCGGCCGTGCACGATTCCTTCGCTCGAAGTAAAGCCGCTATTGAAGTCGCAGTACAGTTCGTCCGCAAAACGGCGCTGGGCCCTTTACTACGACAGTTAACTGCCGAGGGAGCGACCCATCTCGTCGTGATCCCACACCAAGCGTTGCACATGCTCCCTTTTCACGCGGCGCTGGAACAGGATCAGCCGGTGGTTACGTACGCGCCAAGCCTCACCGTGCTGTCCCGACTTAGGCGTCCCTCCCGAACCGCACTTAAGCGCAGCGTGGTGGTCGCGGACAGCGTCCCTGAGTGCCCGGCCGAGCAATGTCAATACCGCGGACAGTGTTGGCGTTTACCCGCAGCGCGGTTGGAGGGGCGCTACGTACAGAACATGCTCCAAACGACGGGACTGGTAGTGAATGCCGCCGAGGGCGCTACCGCGACTGTGGAATGGTTCGAGCAGTCGCTTTCGGAGGCAGGTTTCCTTCACCTTGCAACGCACGCCGTCTTCAATGCTGAAGACCCTGGCAGCAGTGGAATACTTTTTGGCACGGGCCCACCCGTCATCGGTACAGACCTCGATGATTTGCCTTACATTGCACATGACGGGCGGCTCGCAGTCCCCGGGGTACCCGCGTGTAGCCAGCTTTGGACATTGCGGCGACTCTGGAAACGCGTCGACTTGTCCAGCTGTCAGCTTGCCTTTCTCGGTGGTTGCGAGACATCAGTAGTGCATTGGGATGATGCGCTTGAGGAGTTTCTTGGCATTGCCGGCGGGTTCTTGCAAGCCGGTGTCCCTACCGTCATTGGCAGCCTATGGGAAATTAGCGACCTCGCTACTCTCATCAAAACGCGAAGGTTCTATCGGAACCTGCTGGCTGGCAAAAATGGACCTGCGGATGCACTCTTTGAAGCACAGTCATGGCTGCGCATGGTCACCACGGAAGAGCTCTTGAACAAGGAGGCAGATCTGATCTTGGATTGCTATGCGTTGGAGTTCGTCGAATCGCCACAGTCTATGGAGCATGCGCTTGCCGCGTTGTTGGGGCACTTGCCCGCGGCCAATTCTACGCCTTTCGGTCACCCCTTTTTTTGGGCACCGTTTCGGTGCGTTGGTCTGCCGTGAACGAGACGCCGCCGTCCCGACCTTGAGCCTCCACGAAACCACATCGACCACACTTAGCAAACGCAATGAGGCGTTATAGAAGCCTAACGCAGCTAGCTGGTCTGACGGTACTTGCGACACTATCGGGCTTTGCTTGTGGAATCGCGGGAAGGAGACCCGATGTTAGCAGATTCGGTACTCCGTGGCTTTCCGTTGACGGCTTCCCACAATGCATCGGCCATGGCATCGGCATCGCGGCCTACGTAGTACCTCATCGTTGTCTCGATGCTCTCATGCCGCATCAACTGTTGAAGCACGGCAGGCATCACGCGAGCCGACCAGCGCAAGCCAAACGCCCGGCGAAGATCATGCGCGCTGGCGTACTTCAGTTTGATGGGGTCGTCGCACTCGACATTGCCCTTCGCCTCGTCGCCCTTGGCCTTCCCAGGTTTGGGCTTCCTCTTGGCGGCACGGGAATCGACAACAAGCCGCCGCTCGCGTTGATCGACCACCACGCGGGCTTTGCGGCCTATTTGGCAGACGACGCGCGACACCCAATCGCCTTCCATCCGAGCATCGGCGTATCGCTTGCCGAGGAGCTTGAACACGCGACCATGTCGCTCGGCTCCGGGAATCTGTAGAAGCAATTCGGCGAATTCCGGTGCAATTGGCAGTAGGCGATCCATACCGCCCTTTTCGCTCTCGCCCGGAATCCTCAGCATCGGCCGGCGTCCCGTGAAATCTACCACAAGCGCGCCGGGCGTGCTGCTGGTCCATTCCAGGGCGAGCGATTCACGCAGCCGCAAGCCGCTCCACCACAACCCGTGTAGGTAGAAATTCCATGATTCAATCACGGCTTTAGCGTATCGGGCCTTCTCACGCACGGCCGCCGAGTCAGTGGCAGCCTTGGCACCACCGCCGGTTTTGCTCGCGGACTTCTGCACTACGACATTCGGCACAGCGGCCAACATCCGTTCGAACTCCTCGGCTGTGATCGGCCGGCCTTTCATCACCTTGGCAGCTTTCGCCCGCTTGGGCATGGCTAGCTTCGGGACGACGGCCAGCAGTCCTTGTGCATGCGCCCATCGCAGGACGGCCTTAAGATGACGCGTGTAGTTAGCGATGGTCGCATCGCTCTTGCCTTCCGTGCGCAAGTGGGTTTGCCAGGCCGTCACGCGAGCCGTGGTGACATCCGATAGCCGCTCCGGCTTGTGGAAGCGCTCGTAGACATTGAGCGAGCACACGTAGGCATCCACGGACTTCGGCTTCATCGCGGAAAGGCAATGCCGCTCGTGGTAATCGCGAAAATCGCTCCAGCTCATCCGCGCCGCGGGGCCGTGCTGACCCTCAAGGATTTCGC
>DASXWB010000976.1:0-8308 GCA_036503915.1 Lacipirellulaceae bacterium
CAGTGCTTCGTTCGGTGATTAGCACTGGCGGAGCCGGTGGCACACAAAGACCAATAAGCACTTCCAGCCGAGACGCTCCATTTGCCGGGGTCGGGGACGACCAGGTTCGCCGTACAGCGAGCAACCGGCACACCCTTAGGAAATTCAGTTTAGGAGCTGCGCTACAAATGAAAGTTTCATCCCAACAAATCACCGTTCGTCAATTGCTCAATGGCCGCTCGCCGCTGGAGAACCTGCGCGACGCCGCGGACCTGGCTTTTGGCCAGGACGTGTCGCCGCTGCGCGTGGCGGTCACGGGCAAGAGCCGCGCCGGCCACCTCTGCGAAATCGAAGCCGTCGAGCCGAAGATTTACGGCTCGGACGACACCGAGAGCAATGTGTTTGATTTCCGGTCGCGGCGGCTGGGACGCACCAATGCGTTCAACGCCGTCATGCTCATCCCGACCGGCGTCGACTGCGCCATCGGCGGCCATGCGGGTGATGCCACTCCGGCCGCCCGGCTCTTGGCTTCGGTGTGCGACCACCTGGTGCTGCACCCGAACGTCGTCAACGCCTCGGATGTGAACGAGCAGACCGAGAACTCGCTGTACGTTGAAGGCAGCCTTATCTGCCGTTTGCTGATGGGCACCGTGGGTCTGCGCAAGATTCGTCAGAACCGCGTGCTCTTGGTGACCGAAGATCGCCGCGACGCGCCGAACGTGGTTGACAACACGATCAACTGCGCGGAAGGCGCTCGGGCCACGCTGGGCATGGACATCAGTGACGTCGTCGTGCTGGAACAGGAGTTGTTCTTGCAGACCGGCGTCTCGGATTCCGGCCGGGTGACCGGCCGCGTTGAGCGGCTGAGCCACTTGCTCGATCTGTTGCGCGAGAAGCGCGGCACGTACGATGCCGTGGCGCTGGCGACTCGGATTACGCCGCACATCGACACGGTCCAGCTGCACCGGGCGTACTTCGGCCAGGGTGGCCCGAACCCGTGGGGCGGCGTCGAGGCGATCCTCACGCACCTCGTGTCAACGATCCTCGATGTGCCGTCGGCTCACGCGCCGACGATGAGCAGCGAGGCGCTGCGCACTGAGAGCTGGGGCGTGGTGGAGCCGCGCAAGGCGGCCGAGGTCATCTCGACCACCTACCTGTTCTGCGTGCTCAAGGGCCTCAACCGGGCGCCGCAGGTGATCCTCAACCCGACGGGCGTGTACGATCCGTCGGTGATCTCGGCGGAAGATGTTTCAGCCCTGGTGATTCCGGACGGCTGCGTTGGCTTGCCGACGCTGGCTGCGGTGGAGCAGGGCATTCCTGTCGTGGCGGTTCGCAACAACACGAACCTCATGCGCAACGACCTGCGGTCGCTGCCGTTCCGCGCCGGGCAGTTGCACTACGCCCAGAATTACTACGAGGCGGCCGGCATCCTGGCGGCCATGAAGGCGGGCGTCGCCCCGGCGGCGATCGTACGGCCAATGCAGCCGATTCGCATCGAGCGCGTCCCGGCTCAGGCTGAGGTTGAGGTTGCTGCTTCGAATGGACACGCCAATGGCCGAAAGAACGGTCACGCCAACGGCCACAACGGCAACGGCAAAGGTCGCCGGACGAAATCCGCTGCTGCGAGCGCGGCGGTGACGAACGGTAACGGAATGCCGGAGCTGTTGCTTGAAGTTGGCGGCGAGTGACAGTTCAATCCGACCAAGAGCGTGCGCCAATTTATGAGACGCTCGCCGGCTACGCACGCTCGGGGATCTACGGGTTTCATACGCCCGGTCACAAAAGTGGGCGATTTGCCGCCCCGGAACTAACCGATCTGGTTGGTCGGTCGGGTCTTGCGCTCGATTTGCCGGCCATGACGGCCACGGACAACACGTTCCAGCCGACTGGCTGCATCCACGAGGCGCAGCAATTGGCGGCCGAAGTCTTCGGCGCGGGCCAGACATTTTTCCTGTCGGCCGGGTCCACGCTGGGCGTGGCGGCTGCGCTGCTCGCTGCCGTGCCGCAAGGCCACACGGTCGCGATGCCGCGAAACATCCACCGTTCGGTCGTGGCCGGGCTGGTGCTGTCCGGCGCGCTGCCGCGGTTTGTGCCGCACGATGTGCTGCCGGAGTGCGGCGCGCTCGGTGTGACGCCCGGCGCGCTGGTGACGGCGCTTGACACCGATCCGCGCCCGGCGGCCGTGTTGTTGACGCGGCCGAGTTACTACGGCGTCGCCCGCGATGTGGGCGACGTCGCGAAAGTTTGCCGCGAACGCGGGGTACCCCTGATTATTGACGAGGCACACGGGGCTCATTTGCATTTTCTGCCGGCCGGCAGTCCTGTGTCAGCGTTGGCAGCGGGCGCGGACCTGGTCGTGCAAAGCTCGCATAAGACTTTGGGATCGCTCCTGGGTTCGGCGATGCTCCATGTGGGCCGCGAGTCATTGATTGACGCGGCACGGGTGCAGGACGCGTTAAACTTTTTGCAAACTACCAGCCCCAGCTTTTTGCTGTTGGCGTCACTGGACGTGATGCGCCGGTGGATGTGGCGAGAAGGCAGCGGCCTGTTCGCGGCTGCCGTCGACGAGGCCCATAGAATCGAGGATGAAATTGATGCGCTGCCTGGAATGAGAGTGCTGCGTCCGGAGCGCGATCCGCGCATGGCCCACCACCAGCGCGATCCGCTGCGGCTCGTGGTAAACGTGAGCGGCACAGGCTGGAACGGTTACGAGGTGGAGCGGTTTTTGCGAACGGAGTACCGCATTGAGGACGAAATGGCCGATTGGTTCAACGTGGTGTACGTGCTTAGCCCGCGGGATGATGTGGAGGCGGGCAGGAGATTGATTGCGGGATTGCGCGCGGTGAGTGAGCAGGGTAGGGTAGGCATTGCCCACCAATTAGACCATCCAGAAGAGGCGGTGGGCGGTGCCCACCCTACGGTTTCGGCGCACTTGCTGCAGCCGCCGATTCCGCCCTTGGCAATGCCGCCGCGACGAGCAGCGCTGGCGAAAAAGGCGGTCGTTCCGCTGGCATCGGCCACTGGCCGCACGTGTGCTGAAATGGTTATGTTTTATCCGCCGGGCATCCCGCTATTGATGCCGGGCGAGATGGTCACGAAGGAAACGGTCGACGTATGCCGGCAGTTGCTGGCCGCTGGTGCGCATCCGTATGCTAGTGATGCAACCCTGGAAACGATTCGTGTGGTGGAGTGATGTCTCAGACAACCATCGCCCGTCAAGCAAGTGTTGAATCGGCTGCGGGCTTGCCGATTTCGTGGTATTTCGATCCGGAGATTCTGGAGATCGAACGGCGCGAGCTGTTCGCCGCGGGACCGACGTATGCAGGTCATGCTTCGCTCGCGCCGAACGATGGAGACTATATGGCGCTCGGCGCTCAGCAAGCCGGCAAACTGCTTGTTCGCCAGGACGGCCGCCTGCAGCTCATTTCGAATGTTTGCCGGCACCGGCAGGCACAGATGCTCAGCGGCCGGGGGCACGTGAAGAACATTGTTTGCCCGGTCCATAATTGGGCTTACGATCTCAACGGCCGCCAGCTGGCTGCGCCGCACTTTGCAGAGAATCCATGTCTGGATTTGGAGCGCACGGAGCTGACGGAATGGAACGGCTTCGTGTTTGCCGGACGGCGCGACGTCCGGCGAGAGCTATCGCCGCTCGACGGTTGGACGGAGCTCTCCACGGTCGACTACGTGCTCGAGCGGGTGGATGAGGAAGAGCACGATCTCAATTGGAAAGTATTTCTGGAAGTTTATCTCGAAGATTATCACATCAGTGCATGCCACCCGGGTTTCCGCGCGATGGTCGATCCGGGCGACTTGCGGGGCGCGCTGCAGGCCGTCGGCGGCGAGCGGTTTTACTGCGAGCAAGTGAACGTCCGCTGGCCGCTACCGCCGGCGGGCTCGCCGAATTTTGCCGAGTTTCAAAAACTTCTCATGGACGTGCTGGCCGGGCGGCGGCCGCCGTTCGCCGCCATCTGGATGTGCCTGTTCCCAGGCCAGCTAGTCGAGTGGTATCCGTTCACGTGCATCGTCACGACGTATACACCTCTCTCGCCGACCCGCACGCGGCTGCGCAGCGAATACTACTTCAATCGCGAGATTGCCGAAACGCGCCGCGACTTCGTGGAGACGGGCCTCGCGGTTCTCGACGAGGTGACCGGCGAAGACCAGGCGGCGAGCGAGCTGCTGCAGAAGGGTCGGCGCGCCCTTCACGATCGTGGCGACAATGCGCAGGGCCCTTATCAAATGCCGATGGAGCAGGGCTTGCGGCGGTTTCACGATTGCCTGCGCGGCATCGTGCGACTCGGCTAAATTCGCCGGCTATTTAATCTGCACCTTCGCCAGGTAAATACTCGCCTTGCCTTCATGGCTTGAGTAGTAGCTTACCCAGAGCAAATCCTCGCGCCAGACGAGGCCGGGATAGCTTGTGTCGCCGCCGCTAGGCAATTGCAGGATTGGTTTCAACGCCTTTTTCTCAATGTCGAGCCAGGCCAGCTCGGTTTTGTGCGCATCGGGATGAATGATTCGGCCGGCGGCGATCCATCGACCATCGGGAATTTGAATGAAGTTCGGGCCGCCGAAATACATCTTGAGGTCGTGCCATTGCCAGTCGGTGTACGGGGCCCGGCTGATGCCGAGCAGCGCGGAATTTTGCGGCGGTGCGCCGTCGCGGCGTTGAAGACAATACAGAGTTTGTGAGTTGTTCTCGAAGCGCAAGGTCGCTTCGGTGGGATAGCCGTCGCCGTTCAATTTGGGCACTAGCTCGCTGAAATTGATGCCATCATCACTAGTGAGTATCGCGGTGAATGGGTGGCCTTGCGGCGTGGCATAAGAGACGCCATAGGCCTTTTCATTATGCCAGGTGACGCGCCACATCCATCGACCGGGTAGCGATGCGATCTTGGGCGATGTCCAGGTTGAGCCGTCAGCGGAAAAAGCAACGAAGGTACCGGTGGGCGCGTCTTCATTGTCCTTCTTTCGGGGCGCGGCACCGCCAACGAGCATGAGCTTGCCACCGGGTGCTGTGCACAGACCGGCATCGCGAAGATCGAAGCCTGCCAACTCGACGAGGGCGGCCGAGTTCCATGCCACGCCGTCGGTCGACGTCAGAACTCGAATCTTTCCATCGGAGGATACGTGAGCGCGGCCTTCGCGAAACGCGCAAACGAACTGGTTCTTCCAGTAAATCAGGTCAGTGAACGCGCTGTGCGGGGCTTGGTCCCAGATTCTTTGGACGTCAATCAGCGTGGCAGACGGGGGCTCGGCCGATGCTGTTGGGCGAATCGCTACCAATACGGCTGTCAAAAAGATGGGTCGAAACATCAATGCGTTCTCCGAATGAGCATACTCTCGGCGGCGGATAGCAATTGAGCACCAGTATATCGACCGCAAAGCCGGATGGTTTCATTTTTTCGCGGCTAGTTGCATTTTCAGAATGACTCGATAGGATGTCGGCTCGGACCACTGAACATTTGGCACCTTCTGAATTCGCTTTTTGGAGAAAGTACAGTGGAATACCTACAGTTCGCTCGTGGCGCTCGTCTCACTCGTGGCGCTCATCGTGTGTCGAAGAGCTACCGGCGGCTTATGTTTGAGCCGCTCGAAGGACGCCAGATGCTCGCCACCATCACCGTGACGAGCCTCGCCGACAATATCAGCGTCGATGGTGAAGTCACGCTTCGCGAAGCCATTCATGCCGCGGAACTTGACGTCAGTGTGGACGGCTCCGCCGCCGGCAGTGGGGCCGACACAATTCAGTTTGCCGCCAATCTGAGCGGCGCGGTCAGCGTCCTGCTCGTCGGTGATGTGGCGATCGACCTGTCGGCCTTCGCGATTACGACCGATATCACGATCCGAGGCAACGCGGCCGGGATCACGATCGAGCGCAGCGGGATTGGGCCCGAGATGCGCTTGTTTCGAGTGACCGCCAGCGGCCGCTTGACGCTGGAATCGATTACGGTTTCGGGCGGATTGTTGCGGGGAGTGCTTGGCATGGATCCAAACAGCGGCGGCGACGCCCGCGGCGGTGCGATCTTCAATCAGGGCACGCTCGACGTGATCGGCAGCACGCTAGTTGGCAACGCAGCGCGTGGCGGCGACGCGGTCGGGAGCGGCACCGGCGGCAGTGCCATGGGTGGCGCGATTTACAACGATGGTGGAAGCGTGCTCGTCGTCAACGCGACGCTGTCAGGTCACCTGGCCCAAAGCGGAACCGGTTCGCAAACGCCGTCAAGCTTCGCGGGTGGCATTTACAGTCGCAACGGAAGACTGCAAATCTTCAACAGCACGATCACGAACAACACGTCGACCGCCGGTCGTGGAGTCTTCGTCGTCGCCGACGCTGGCAGCGCAACCGTTGAAATCTTCAGTTCGATTATTGGTCAGGCAGAGGCCTCGCCAACTACTTTTGACCTGATCCTCGGGAGCGAAGCTGGAGGGGAAATCAGCGTTGCCGGCGCCGACAATCTGGTCCGCCGGCAAAACGACTTTTCGCAGATTACCGTCTCCGACGCCGATCCGCTCCTGGGGCCGCTTACGAATAACGGCGGGTCAACCCCAACGCATGCCCTGGCCGGCAGCAGCCCGGCGATGAATCAGGGCAGCAATCGGCTCTCGCTCTCGACCGATCAGCGCGGAGGTTCGCACGCGCGCGTCGTGGGTGGGCAGGCGGACATCGGCGCTTTCGAGGTTCAAGCGTCCGACGGTCCTTCGCTGCCGGGCGACTACAATGAAAACCAGGTTGTTGATGCGGCCGACTACGTTATCTGGCGAAAGACGCTCGGAGCTCAAGTGAGCCGTTTCGAAGGCGCCGACGGCAACGGCAACAACTCGATTGATCCGGAAGACTTTGGCGTGTGGCGAGGTAATTTTGGCCGCGCGCTCGCCGGCGCAACTGCGGCGGCGCCCGCGGGGGCGGAGGCCGGGTCGAGCCCGCAATTCGCTGGCGCCGATTTCGGGAACTTGCGTCAAGCAGCCGCCGGAGACGGCGCCGGGATGCACAGGTCAGCCCGAGATGAAGCTCTGACTGTCGTCCGTCGGTGGTCCGCTGTCGAGCCAACTCATCTGCGCGACAAGCTCCTGCAGGCGATTGCTGCGCGGAGCTCGTCCGAGATCGTGTTTTACGAATCTCGACGGCCAGAAACGGCGAATAAGGTGGATGGCGAGTCGCCAGCAACCGAGTCGAACGTAAGCGGCGATCCACACCGGCTGGACACGATCTGGTCTCCGTTTCGGCCCGCGCTCACAAGCCTCTAACAGGGCCGGCCCGCGTGGAACGGGCATGCGTCTCTACGCTTCGCCATTTACAATAGTCACAGAACGCGCCGCTAAATCTTATCCGAATGAATCTGTAATTATGATCAATTTCGGGCAAAACGGAATCGGACGGGTTGCAATTGGGTTGGTTCTCCTTTCTCTCGCCCAGGCCTCGGCGACCGACGACCTGAAGCTTTGGTACGACAAGCCGGCCAGCGAATGGGTCGAAGCGCTGCCGATCGGCAATGGGCGGCTAGGCGCGATGATTTTCGGCGGCACGCACGAGGAACGCATCCAGTTCAACGACAACACGCTGTTCACCGGCAAGCCGCACGATTATGCGCATGACGGCGCGAGCAAGCATCTGGCCGCACTGCGGCAGCTACTATTCGAGGGCAAGCAGGAGGAAGCCCATGCGCTGGCCATGCGCGAGTTCATGAGCGTTTCGACGCGCACGGACAATCGCCGCGTGCGGCAGGAGAAGTATCAGCCGTTCGGCGATCTTTTGATCGTGTTCCCAGGCCACGATCATGCGGATGATTATCGCCGCGAGCTCGACATTGATCGGGCAGTGGCCAGCGTGCAATACCAGGCCGGCGGGATCACGTTTCGACGCGAATTGTTTGCGTCGCATCCCGACCAGGTGATCGCGATGCGCATCACGGCGGACCAGCCGGGAAAACTGGAGTTTCGCGCCCGCCTGGAAACGCCGCATGAGGTCGCCGACGGCGGCACTGCCGGCCGGGCCCATATATCGCAAGGCAACACTGCTCGTGCCGTGATTGTGCTCGGCGGTAAAGTGCGCGACGGCGATACGCGCTTTGAGGCACGTCTTTTGGTGCGGCTTGAGGGCGATCAAGCCCAAATTTCAAGCAATGGCGAAACGTTGCTGATCGCGGGCGCCGACGCGGCCACTCTTTTCCTCGTCGGTGCCACGAGCTTCGTCGACTACAAGGACATCAGCGGCAATTCGGCGGCGAAGAACGACAGCGCGCTCGAGCGAATTCAGCGCAAGACGTACGACGAGCTGCGCGATGCCCATTTCGACGATTATCAATCGCTGTTCCGACGCGTTACG
>DASXWB010000977.1:0-2546 GCA_036503915.1 Lacipirellulaceae bacterium
TCCTGCGCTCGGCCGCCGAACGAGTGATAGAAGACCTAGAACTACGAATCGGCAAACTCCTCGAATGCTTCCTACCCGATGAGTGTAGCCGCTACTTTTCCCACTGCGGATACTCCGCACGCCAATTCTAAAAATGCTCTAAGTGAGTTGCGGCGTTGGCCCTTTTCATTTCAGGCTCCGGCCAGTGCAAATGCCGATGCAAAAACGCATACGTACCGACGCCGTTGATCGTATGCGGTCCGTCGAACCATTCGATCTCGGTGCGGTCGGGAATCTTGAGCTTTGCCGCGTATAGAAAGCGGACCTTGGCGTATTCCCAGGCGACCGTCTCATCGGATGCCACGCCGTCGTTGTGTCCGCGCTCCACCATGAACGGCCGCGGGGCCACCAGGGCGGCCATCTCCGCGTAATTGAACGTGCTGCCTAAATCATACTCAAAGATTTCATATTCGCCAAAACTCGCATACGAATGCGGATTGCGGGTCGAGGCATTCTTATCGACCCACTCGTTGAAGTCGGCTGAACAAATCGACAGACAGTAATCGGTCACCAGCGGCGGCACGCGCATCGCCGTCTTTCCGCCGTAGCTCAGCCCATAGAAAGCAACCCGATCTGGATCGATCTGCGGCAGCGATTGGAGCCAATCGACGATTTGCTGGTGCTGCGGGACAATAATCGAAAACAATGTCTTCTTGACGGGGTTGGCCTTCCGCTGGAGCGTGCGGAACCGGTCGCCGAAAATATACAGGTTCTGTGGCGAGAACGTGATGAAGCCGCGTTCCGCCAGCTTTGTATTGAACGCCTTGTAAGACCTATGTCCCTCATCGCCGATCGTGTCTTGCGGCCGGCCTTCGAGCCCATGCTGGCAGACAACCACAGGACGTTTTTCGCCATTTTGGATTCCCTTTGGCAGCGTCAGGAGCCCGTAGGCGATCGTCTCGGGGAAGACGTCCATCACCACTTCATAGCGCGTCCATTTTTCGTTTTCCTCGATTCTGCGCGAGCGGACGTTGGGCGGCAGCAGCTGCGCATCGATGCGGCCGATCACCTCCTCCGCAAAGAATTTTCGAAAGGGTGCAATCGACTCATTGTATTTTTCAAGCGATTCATAGTTGAGCTTGTTCCAGAAATTGTCTTTGCGAACATACTGACTTTCGCCGAGAAGCCACTGGCTGTGCCGGTCGAGCTCGTGCACTTGCCGCGCATGGCGCGCGGCTGAGTCTGGAAGTGCGCTGACGATTTCGACCGTGCCATCCGAAGCCGAAAGTTTTGCATTTGATTCAAGTCCCGTTAGGAACGCCGTCAGCGCTCGCTTCGCGCCGTACGCGCCCCGACCATCGTCGCCGCTTACAACAAGCTCAAGCCTTTGCGGTGGGTGCAGACCATCCACTAACTTTTGTGCGCGCTCGAATTCAGTGCGCACAGACGCGATTTCGGGTGTCACCACGCGCGCCGGCGCTCCGCGGCCGCCCGGGATTGTCGCCTCAGGACCGCGAGCGGCCTCCACCACCAGCGTTCGCGGAGCAATCATGCTTGCAAGCTCCGCATCGCCGAATTCCTCGAGTAGCCCAAACACGTTGCGGTCAATCGGCTCCTGCCAGATGTTGTTGCGGTTGTCGAAGTAACCGCTCACGCAGACAGCGTCGATGCGGTTGTCGAGCGCGCCCGCGTACAGCGCGACGAGCCCGCCTTCACCCCAGCCGACGACCCCGACCTTGGCCGCATCGCCGGATTCCTTGCTAAACCAATCGACGCACGCCAGGACTTTTTGCACTTCATATCCAACGAGGCCGCGACCAAGCTCGAACGCAGAACGGTACAACCATTCACGGTTGGTGAGATTCTCCGTGCGGTTTTGGCGATTGATGAGCGCGGGCACGATCACGCGGCAACCGCTCTCGGCCAATCGGCGCGCGAATTGTGATTCGATTGGTATGCCCGTCGCCAAGCCTACTAGCTGCTCTGGCGTCTGGTTACAGTCAGGGATGGCGACCACGTCAGCGACTGGCTTGCCAGTTGTCGGCACCAGGAGCAGCCCTTCACCGGTTGCATCGCCGAATGCGGGCCAGCGGACCGCGAACACTTCGAACCCGGCGCCTTTCGCCACAAGGGCCGGCCGCGCGGTCGTGCCTATGAGTTCCGGCCCATCAAACGCGATGCGGGCGTCGCGCACACCTAAAATATGTGCGAGCCGCTGCCGGTTCGGCTCAATCGAATTGTTGTACGCCTCGGCCGAGGAGAAGTCGCGCTTCCAATATCGCTCGCGAGCGTCCACGGAAGCTTCGATTTGCCGCAAGAGAAATCTGTCGACTCCATCGACCAATTGCGACGCGATGTCGCCCTCCATCAACAGCGGCTGGGTGCCGGGCAGCGTGGTGGCATTGTCGGCGCGCGATTGAAGCACTGGATGACACGCACCGAATGCCCAAAAAAGGCACCCAAAGTAGAACCAGTTCTTAGTGCGTACAGGCATCGCAGGAACTCCAGCACACCAAATTCGCTAAGAGCTTCGAAACAGAATGAATTGAACCGCCAAGTACGCCAAG
>DASXWB010000978.1:0-8011 GCA_036503915.1 Lacipirellulaceae bacterium
CAACCATGCCTTTTTCACGTATCCAAGGCAGGTAGACCTTCAGATAGAACGCCCGCGTACGCTGAGTTGCAAATTCCTCTGATTCAAGCACGGCGACAATGTAGTCATCTCGATTTAGCTTCCCATCCAGGACCTGTTGATAGATGTCACGCCAAATCGGTGACGATGTGATGTTGTGGAGCTCAAAAACGGCCACCTGCCACAACTCATCGAACGTGCATTGTCTCCTATCCGGCAAATCAACCCGAATCGGGCTTAACTGAATCATGGGACGCTCACTGCTACCGAGCGAGGCGCCCAACGCGTGGTCGGGCGGCGCGGGGTACCAATGGACAGGTGAGCCCAAGTCCTCGCCGGCAAATTTGCGCACCGCCCATTGCCAGAGCTTGTCTTGCGGCGTTACAAACTGCGCCATTGCAGGTCGATCGCGAAGCATGTTGCGAACTTGTGCCTCGCCGTGCTTAAGCGCATCCGGCGACAGTTCCTTGTTCGTCGTAGGTTGATAATCGACTCCCGCATCGCCCGGGTTAAGTCGAATCGCCTCCAGGACGTCGGCTGTGCCTCGGTCGAAGTCTCCTTGATCAAAGTATGCCATGCCGCGGGCAGCCCGATAGTATGCGTTCCCGGGCTCAATCTCGATCACTCTATCTAAATCTGCAATCGCGTTTTTGAAGTCGCCACTGCGGTATCGCATTTGAGCACGTCCGAAATGCGACGTGGCATCGTCCGGTCTCTGCTCGATTGCAAGCGTATAGTTCGCGATTGCCTGCTCGATATCTCCACGCTGTTTATATGCTCGCCCGCGCTCAAAGAATATCGGCCACGTGCGGTATCCACTCTCGATCGCTTGATCAAAGTCGGCAATCGCTTTCTCCCACTCGGCCATGTGTTCCCAAACGACCGCGCGATTGAAGTATGTCTCGCCGTCGTCAGGTGTGATTTCGATCGCCCGTGTGTAATTAGCAATGGCTTCTTGTCGATTGCCGACCGTGAAGTACGCATAGCCCAAACTCGCAAAGAGATTCGGGTCCTGCGATCCCAAACCGGCCGCCTTCTCGAAGGCTTCTATAGCGAAATTCGTGAATCCGTGGTTGAGACATTCGTATCCGTACAGATCCCAAACGTCCGGATTATCTGGCGACAATTTCATCGCCTTCAATAGGTCAGCTTGCTCTTGTTCAGCATCCTTCAAACGCGCATAAAGGCGAGCGCGGGCAAGGAGTGCATCCACATCGTCCGGAGATTGTTCCAGCCGCGCTGTAAGTTCCGCAAGCTGGGCGCGAAGCTCATCGTCGGTCGCGGAAGCGGGCAACACCGTTACATCACTAAGAGTCGCACCTGACTCCGATGGCTGAATAACATCCCCTACGTTGCTCGCATCTTCGTTCGGCGGTGCGCTCTCCTGCGCTGCAAAGCTGCGCGGCGCCGGGTACAAACTAAGCGCGGTTAATGCAATGATCGCGACAGTGGTGCGTACAAGAGAAGTTAGGTTGTCGCCCATAGCTACACACCTCGTAAATCATGGACGGTTAGTAGCCGCTGCCGGGGCGATGCCCCAGGCACAAGGCGCCATCACCCTGCCCTCTCCCGGAGGGAGAGGGTATCAATCTATTCTCGCAACTCGCTCATATACTCGATCACGTCGAGGAACTCGGCCGGGGCGAGTGTGGCGGCCAGGTTTTCCGGCATGCTGCTTTGCTTCGTCTCGACGATCTCTTCGATGTCGTCCATCGACAGTTCTTGTTGCTTGCCTTCCTGCATGAGGAGCGTGAGCGAGTCCTCGGTCTTGTCCTTGATGAAGCCCACGAGCACCTTTCCCTCCACCGTGATCACGGTGCTCGTGACGTACTTTGCCTCAACCTTTTTGCTCGGATCGATGATTGACTCAATAAGCTCGCGGCGCGTGAGCCGCTTGCCGACGTCCGAGAGGTCGGGGCCGAAATCGTAGCCTCGGTCATCCACTTTATGGCACGCTGTGCACACGCGGCGGAACACAGCCCGGCCGTTGCGCCGATCTCCGTCGAGCTTCTCGAGCGCCGCATAACCTTCCTCGCGCAGGTCGTCGGCCGCCTCCGGGTTGCGCACGACGTCCAAATGCCGCTGCGCCGCCAGGCCCGGACGCCGGCGAGCCACGTAGCTGGCAATGAATTCGTAACCGTCAGCGTTGCTTTTCTCCAGCGTGCCGGAGTTGTAAGCCTCGCTCCACACCGGCTCTAGCGCGCCAATCGTGTGCTCCAGCGTATAGTCGAGCCATTTGTCCATGGGCGACTCGAGCGCGGCCAGCGCAGCATCGACGGCATCCATCCTTGGAAAGAAACTCAGGCCCCGCACGGCTTCCAGCCGCACGCGCGGATGCTCGTCCGTAACCTGCCGTTTGAGCATGGCAAAGGCGCCGGGCAAGTAATCGCGCTCGTCGGCGACGACATGCGTCGCGGCCGCGCGCGCCTCGGGCGTCTTTGACTGCAGAACGCTTTGCAACAGTTTCTCGTCCACAGCATGATGGTTCTCGAGCACCCACAGCGCCTCGCATCGCAGCCGATCGTATTCGGGATCGTCCGCATTCAATTCGGACACCCACTCGTTGACGGCGCGAACAACTTTGTCCATTGGCCGGTCGTGAAGCTCGCGACGAGCCCGATACCTCGTACGCGGCTCATACTCGCGAAGCTGCTCCAAGAGCTCGCGCTCGCCTTTCTCATGCTGCGTGACCGGTTCCAGGAGCGGCCGCTCTTTGTGCACCAGCCGATAGATTCGCCCGTGCTGATGGTCGCGGTTGGGGTCGCGCTGCGAGTACTGCATGTGGCCGATGAGCGCGTTGCACCAGTCGCCGAACCACAGGGCGCCGTCCGGGCCGATTTGCAAATCGACGGGCCGGAAATTCTTGTCGCTACTTTCGAGCAAATTGTCTGCGCCGCGTCTGCGATTTCGTCCTTCTTCGCCGCCGCGCCGCATCAACCGATGCCCGCCGAAACCGGCCCCATCGTCGTAGACCGCGAACCGCGGGAAGCCGTTCATATTGATGACGCAGCAATAGATGAACTGGCCCTGCACGTCGACGGGGAAGTGGCGGGAGAGCAGAAATTCGCTGCCAACGGCCGGGCGCATCCCCTGGTTATCGAAAACCGGATCCAACCCGCGCCGGCTCGGCGCTTTCGCGCCGGACAGCGGCGAATCCCAGTGCTGCTGCGCTCCGGTGCCGTCACCTACGATGCCATGCCCCCACGAATCGAAAACGTAACACCACGGGTTCCCATATCCTGGCGTAATGAAGTGCCGCAGCTTCATCGTGCGCGGATCGAGCACGTGCGCGCCTGGCGCATCCATCGTGCGGTGCGGCCCCCACGGCGTTTCCACGCTCGTGCTCATCGCCAGGCCTTCGAGCATGTGCAGCAACCCGCCGTGCGAGTATTCGAAAGCCCCGACCGCATGATGCGTGTCGTCGCTGGCCCAGCCGTCGAACAAGTGCCCGACGACGTCAGCCCGATCGTCGCCATCGGTATCTTTGAGCCAAATGAGCCGCGGCTGATCAGTCACCAGCACGCCGCCGTTCCAAAATTCGAAACCGGTCGGGCAATGCAGCTTGTCGTAGAAAACCTTGCAGCGATCGGCGCGGCCGTCGCGATCGGTGTCTTCGAGAATCAACAGCCGGTCGTTGGGCGGCGGATCGCCCGGCTTCCACTGCGGATAAGTCGGCATGCACGCGACCCACAGCCGGCCGCGGTTGTCGAAGTTCAGCTGCACCGGCTTGGCCAACTCCGGGAATTCGCGCTCGCTGGCGAATGCCTGCACCTCGAAGCCCTCGGGCACCTTCATCGTCGCGATGCATTCCTGCGGCGACAGATATCGCAGCTCCTCTGGCTCGGAGTAGTCTTGTTCCGGGTTGCCGAACCGTGTGGGCGGAACGTAAAGCTCACCGGTTTGGCTGTCGTCGGGCGCTCCCGGCGATTTGTTTTGCGCCAGGTCCCAGATATAGCGGTCGCGCACCGCGGCCATCGCGCGGATTTTCTGGTATTCCTTCGGAAAAGTCTCCGTGTCCCAAGTGCGGCGGCCGCCGTAAACATACCAGCCGTTGAGCATGCGATAGTCCTGCATGTGCAGCCAGGACTTTTCGACTACGCCGGCGCGCAGCTTGGCGAACTCTTCGGAATGGACATCCGCGGTCGCCTTGCTGCCGAAAAGCACTCGATCCAGGATGAGCCCGACCTCGCGATCGCCCGCCTCGTTGAGGTGGCAGCCGTTAATTGTGTATTGCAAACCGGGCTCGGCCGAAAACAACGACTTCGTCGGCGTAAACAGATCGACGTACGGCAATCCGCGGCTTTGGGCCACTTGGGAGACGATTTGGGCATACTGCTCTAGCTTTTGATTCCTCTCGGCCGCGTCTGGCCACAGCGGGTTTCCGCTCGGCTCGCAGGCGATGGGCGAAATAAGCACAAATCGCGGCGGCGAGCCGGCATCGTCGCGCGGATGTTGCTTGGCCATTTCGGCGAGATAGCCTTCGTAGGCTGTGCGAAATTGCTCCTCGCCCTCCTGGCCGGTGAACGATTCGTTGAAGCCGAAAAAGCACACAAACATGTCTGGCCCGTACACTTTGAGCGGATCATCAATCGCGTTGTAGTTGTGCGGCCGCTGGTGCACATCGACCGCTTCACCAGGCCAGGCAAAATTTCGCACGACCAGTTCGTACTGCGCGAATCGTGCGTGAAGCAGTGCTTCGAAGTGGCCGAACAGGTTCATCCGTTCGGCCAGCGAGTTGCCCACGAGGGCGATCCGCTCATGTGTGACGAATTGCAGCGGCAGCGCTTGGGCCTGGGCTGCGGGCGCGTCGGCCGCCGACGTCGCTGCTGGGCCGATGTGCGCTACGCTTGTGACGAGCAGAAGACCAATGGCTCCAATCGCCGCTGCTGTAATGACACGATGCGCCGATACCATCATCGACGACTCCTCAATTGAAGTGACAAGTGTTGGACGTGCAGCCGCGCAATGGCCAGCCGCGACTTGAGTGGGGTAGACCCCATTCTAATCACAAGCGGCTCGCAAGTCTTGACAGTAAGACCGCGAAAGGAGAGCTAAACTGCGGCCCCTTTGGAAATGCGGCGCCGCAACACCGCGTGGGTGGCGCGCGCTAATTCCACAACCATTTGCGGTTCAACACAATTGATTTGGGACGACTGCCGTCGGCGCTGCAAAAGAGGGGGTGGAGTAACGTTGATCCCTATCGTCGGCGCCAAGGCAACAATGGACGCCGTCGGAAGCCGCGCTCGTCAGCTCGCGTTCGATCGTCCGGCCGACGCGCCGGCAGCGGGTTCAACTGCCGGTTGGAAGCGTCGTCATAATCCCGAGCGGCGGCGCCGTTGTAGTTCAAGCGCGTGTCGCGCGATGCGCCGTTGAATTGCAGATCATCCGGACGACGGGAATCGGAATCGTAGGCCGGTTCGGGCAGGCGCTCGTCCGCGACGGCTGAGGCGGGCCGTTCGGGATAGGAGCCGGCCGTCGTTTCAGTCGCATAGTTAGCGCTAAATGGATCTTCGCCGGGGTCATCGCCAAGCACCGCTTGTGTGCGTCCACTGACTCTCCGTGTATAATCAATGTCGACAATCTCACCAGGCTCGAGCGCGCCCACGATCTGGTAAGCATCGCGATAGGAGGACACCGCACGATCATTGATGGCTTCGATGGTGTCGCCGGGCTGAATTCCGGCCTGCTCGGCCGGCCCGCCAGGAACAACCGACTGGGCGACCGCCGCGTCCGGATAGCGGGAATCAAACGTGATACCAAGATACGGCCGGCCAGTGCTTTCGGAGCGGTCGGCGCGGCTTGGGTCGATCAACGCGGGCCCGTCGGCGACGGAATTCGGGCGCTCGGGAGGCGGAAGCTGCTCGCTTCGCGCCGCGTCGAAACGTCGCTCCCGAAGCTCCTGTCCGAGAACGCGCCGTTCGTATTCGGCACTCAGAGCGATGACTGCAGTGAAACTCAACACGGTCATCCGGATAACGGTTGTCGGCATTTCTTGATCCTCCCAAAAAATGGCGTCAGGCCTTGGTATGTGCCTTCCGATTGGCGGCAAAATGCGTACCGAGTGCAGTATGCCGCGCCGCGAATTGGGGAGAACTGCGCAGTGCCGGGCGAATGGGCAGGCCGGCGAGGAGCGCGATCAATGTCACGGGCACGGACGCGCCCAGAAGGCTCAGTCGGCGCCGATGCAGTAAAGATGGTCCACCGTGTGCACCAGCAGATGATTTGAAGCGATGGCCGGAGTTGCCCAGCACATCTCGTCCAACTCGTTGGATGCGACGACATTTAGCTCACGTCCGGCAGCGGCATCGAGGACCGTCATTCGCCCATTGGTGTCGAGGCAATACACATGGCGGCCGCTAGCCAGTGGCGAGGAAACGCAACCCCGCGCGCCGGGCAGCCGCTTGCGGTAGTTTTCGGCGCCGGTTTTCGCGTCCAGGCAGCGAACGATGCCCAGGTTATTCTCCAAAAAGTACAAGCAGCCGTGCGAAAGCACGGGAGACGCAATGCGATAAGCGCGGATGCGGGCACTCCAGGCAACGTGGTCGTTGCTGGTCGCATTGCCGCTCAAGGAGATGTCGCCCGAAGCACCCGGCCGGATCGCCGCCAGCACACCGTTGCCACCCGTCAGCCGATCGTAGGAGTCGACGTACAGCAATTCTTCGTCGCCGACCGGCGTGGTGGCTGTGCGGCCGCTCCCCATCATCGACCACAGCAGCTCGCCCGAATCGGGATCGTACGAGCGCGTCTGCCCGCCGCCTGCGGTGACGAGCTCGGTGCGTAATTTGTTGCGCCACACAAATGGAGTCGACCAATTCGACTTTTCCTCGCGCTCGGCGCGCCACACCTGCTCGCCGGTTTTCTTGTCGAGCGCCACAATGAAAGACGACTTCTCGTTATCGCATTGGAGATAGACGCGATCGCCAAACAGGACGGGTGAGCTGCCGGTGCCCCAACCGAATTGCGTTGGATAGGCGCCCAGATCCTTCTGCCAAAGCGGGTTGCCCGCAAGATCGTAACAATAGACGCCCGTCATGCCGAAGTACGCGATAAGCCGCTCGCCGTCCGTCGCCGGAGTTTCACTTGCGTAGGTAT
The DNA here is from genome assembly GCA_036503915.1 of Lacipirellulaceae bacterium. Lineage (GTDB taxonomy): Bacteria > Planctomycetota > Planctomycetia > Pirellulales > Lacipirellulaceae > JABDGM01. The sequence goes on from DASXWB010000978.1 coordinate 7,111, forward strand.
TGTTGGCATGGATGTGCATCGTGGGCGGGCCTTCGCGTGCCACGCGCTCCCATAGGAGCTTGCCTGTGGCCGCATCCAGGCACAGAACTTTCCAGCGATGGATATCGGTTGGCGGATCGGGGTTGTAGCCCGCGCCGGAGAAGAAGGCGGCGAAGCCGCTGACACCGGCGCCCGTATTCTTCGGGTCGGGCTTCGACTGTGCGTCCGACTCCGCGGTCGTGAGAAATATCCGCTCGCCCCAAACCACGGGCTGCGACCATCCGACGCCGGCGACGGCTACCTTCCAGCGGACGTTCTTGCCCGCGCTCCATTCGGTGGGAAGCTGCACGCCGGTCGCAACCCCATTGAGATTCGGGCCGCGAAATTGACTCCAATCCTCGCCGACGGCTGCCGCGAGGTTCAGGCACGCTGCAAAAAGCGCCAGCACTAACCGGGTTGAGACGCGCAGAGACTCGCAGACATGGATGTTTGCAGCCACGATACACGCCAGCAAATGTGAATTGAACTCCGCCCAAATTGCAGCCGGCATTGTAGCAGCCTGTCGGACGGCCGGTGAGTCGCTTTTTTGCCACGCTCGTGCGATATTAGTGGCGATCGGCCTGCTGCTCTTACAGTGAAGAGCATCGTACAAAATGAATTAAGCCGCCAAGGACGCCAAGATCGCCAAATAAAGACAATGGGCTTCTTCGGATTTCTTGGGCACTTGGCGGTCTTGGCCGATCATATTGTTAAAGGCACAAAAACTACTTCATAAGAGGATAAACCATGCGACGCAGGCATCTGGCTATCGTGGTGTGCTTTTTAACGGCGATCGTTGCGGGCTACTGTTTCGCCCAAAGGGCCACATCGCAGCCCGCCGGCGAGGATAAAATCCGCCTGTTTGAGATTCGCACGTATACCA
>DASXWB010000979.1:0-2414 GCA_036503915.1 Lacipirellulaceae bacterium
CGTTCGGTTGTTCCTGCGGACCGGTTTCTCAAGATTCGCAGGCTACCTGGTCGGCGGAATGAAGGCGTGGGACAATGCCGCCTTGCCGCTGGAAGAAATCGACCAGATGACGGTTCATGAGCTAAAGAAGCGCGGCGGCGAGGTCCAAATCGTCGATGTTCGCTCTCCCGAAGAGTGGAAGGGCGGACGGATCCCCGGCGCGAAGCATCTCTTCCTGCCTGAGCTTGAGAAGAAGAGCCGCGATCTGGATAAGGCCGCTCCGGTAGCCGTTTACTGCGATAGTGGTTACCGAGCCAGCCTCGGAACGAGCATTCTGCAGAAGCAGGGCTTTAACGTGCACAACATTCCCGGCAGCTGGCAGGCGTGGGTGAATGCCAAATATCCGGTGGAGAAATAGTGTTCATGAGAAACGCCTCCACTCTATGGATGACAGTACTTTTCTTGCTCGCAGCCTCACCGGCTTGGGCACAGCAGCCGAGCACAAGTCCCGGGGCCTACTCAGGTCCTGCGTGGTCGCCGTACCTAGTCGGCGCTTTGATTGGCGTCCTCTCGATGTTCACCTTCTACTTTTCCAATAAGCCGCTGGGGGCTTCCACCGCATACGCGCGAATCGCCGGAATGATCGGCTCCGCCATCGCACCGGCGCATACAAAGTCACTCAAGTTCTACCAGGACAAAAAGCCTATCGTAGACTGGGAAGTGATGCTGCTGGTCGGCGTGGTTGTGGGAGCGTTTTTTGCCGCATTCTTCGGTAATGAATTGACGCTCCGCTGGGTGCCGCCCATGTGGGAAGCACGGTTTGGCGAAAGCATCGGTCTTCGACTCGCGGCCGCATTTGCAGGAGGGCTGTTGATGGCCTTTGGAGCGCGGCTTGCAGGAGGGTGCACCAGCGGCCATGGCATCAGCGGCACGATGCAACTCGCGGTCGGATCCTGGATCGCGGTGATTTGCTTTTTCGTCGGCGGCATCGCAACCGCCATGCTCATGTTTCGCGTTTAGGCCACAGCTATGAGTGAGAAGAAACCTGCTGCCGCTGAGAACGAACCGAGCCCCGGCGCCCAGCTAGCTCTCGGTCTTGCGTTTGGAATCATCTTTGGCTTTCTCCTGCAAAAGGGAGGAGTCGCCAAGTATCACATCTTGATCGGCGTGCTGCTCCTGGAGGACTTCACCGTAATCAAGGTGATGCTCTCGGCGATCATCGTAGGGATGGTCGGCATTTTTACGATGCACCGATTAGGAGTGGTCGAGCTTCACCTGAAGCCAACCCGATACGCAGCGAATATCCTCGGCGGACTCGTGTTTGGCGTGGGATTCGCCCTCATCGGTTACTGTCCCGGAACGGGAGCCGCTGCACTGGGCCAGGGCAATTACGACGCCCTCGGCGGCGTACTCGGCCTGATGGCAGGTTCGCATTTATACGCGGAGGCCTCGGCCGCTCTGTCACGTTCCGTCGAGAAATGGGGCGACCGAGGTAACGTTACTCTGCCAGAGATGATTGGCGCATCGACGACGTCCTTTGTGCTGGTCTTTGCGCCGTTACTGGCATTGGCACTCGTTGCAATCGAGCAATTCAGCAGCGGCAGATAACGGGGCACGTACATCACATAGCGGACTAATGAAACGTCGGGCCTTCAAACGGTCATGAGCTAGCGTTTGCAATAGCTCAATAGTTTATTCGGTGGTGCCGACCAGAGCGCCCGCGTTACATCCAGCGATGCGGCCGACAAGCAACATCAATCAAGCTTTCGCCAGGTCCATCAATTTCCGCCGGATTTTCTCTTCCCAGCCCTAAGCCCAGCCAGAAAAAGTTCCATTGGCGTCCTGTTGCCTCCACTTTTTCCGCGGTTGGCGGCACGGGTCGTCGGCCCCGGGTTCTTTTTGACTGTCTGCGACAAAACCATTGCTGCAACGCGAGTTCGGGTGATTGTCGCACAAGTCTTTGGCGGCTTCTCTATTGTCAGCGTGCGCGTTGGCACGACTGCCGGTGACGGTTTTAGCGCTGCCAGGGCGCGGACAGCTTTTTCCCGGATCCTGAAGCGTCGGCTCGGCTCCAGCATCTCGACGACTGCTCCACGGCCTCTTCAGGTCACTGCGAAAAGCTTCAGGCGTCTGAGGTAATGAAGCAAGCTCGTCTCCGTGTGCAATCGGGAAAGCGAGAAAGGGACTTCGAACGAATCGCCCGAAGTCCCATGAGTGATGCACTACGATTGTAAACTGCTGCGACTCATGTGGCGCGTCGTCGACGAACAACGATGCAGCCAATAGCAGCAATCATTAGCCCGAGCGATGCCGATGCTGGTTCGGGGATCAGGACACGAACATTGTTGAATTGAACCGTGCCTACCAAGTCGGCTCCGAATATGCCGGCACTGAGCCGAACGTCCGCCCATCGAGGCACCACATTTGGCGGCGCT
>DASXWB010000980.1:0-3753 GCA_036503915.1 Lacipirellulaceae bacterium
CGACGCCAAGAGCCTCCCTTTCGATTCAGCGTCTTTTCCCGTCGTCATCAGCAACAGCATCGTCCATCATATCGGCCAGCCGGGCGACGTGATTGCTGAGGCGATTCGCGTGACCGAGCCGGGCGGCCTCTTGTTCCATCGCGACCTCTCGCGGCCGGACGACGAAGACGAGTTGCAACATATCGTATCGACGTACGCGGGCGACGCGACACCTTATCAGCGCCGCCTATTCGCCAATTCGCTGCGCGCTGCCCTGACACTCGATGAAATGCGCAACGTCGTCGCCGGCTTCGGCGGCCTGCCCGACGCCGTCCAGATGACCTCGGATCGCCACTGGACCTGGGCGGCGACAAAATCGTAGAAGGCACATTCCGTGTGCCGTAAGCAGCGCAGTGACAAGCGTTTCAATTGACCGCTGCGGCGCACCGACCCGGCACCCGGCAAAAACCGGCTGCCCGGTGCGTGCTACACCAGCCCCCAGCGCTTGCGCAAAAACCATTCGGTGCCCAGAAGGCCAACGAATAGAAGGAAGAACGGCCAGGTGTCCCAGTAAGTCACCCTGGCGATGACTTCTTCTTTCAGCTCCGGCGGCTTTTCCGCGAGGCGCTTCAACAAATCGGGCAGCTCCTCGGCCGCCAGAGCCGCGCCGCCGGCCGGCTTGGTCATTTCTGCCAGTTGAGCCATGACGCTCGGCTCGGCTGCCGGGCGATCAAGCTCCAAATCCTGTTCCGGCACCAAGAATCGCGCTTCGGCCGTTCCCAGCACCGCGTCGCCCTCTTTTCCGGTAACCACGATCTTGTAATCGCCGGGCTCGGCCGTTTCGCGGAAAGTGGCTGCCCATTCGGCATCCGATTTTGTCGCGCGCACCTGCTCTTTACTGCCGTCCGGTTTTTCAACGACGACATCAAATGTGGCGGCATCGATTGGTTCGCCCTGCGCATCCTCCGCGCCGAGTGCAAATTCGACGCGCGTCCCGCGCATCGCGCGGCGGCCGGCGAGGCGAATCCAGACGCGGCCGGCGGTTTCCTCGTCTTTCTTGGCGAGCCACAGCACGCATTGCCGCCAGAAGCGGCGATGCGCGTCGGCGAAACCAGCCATGGGCCAGCGCCACGTCGAATCGCCGGCAAATGCCAGCGTGCGTCCGTCGCCCGCCTGGCCGGCCACAAGCAGCGGATGCCCCTGCGGATCGTCGGCTTTGGCGAGCACCTGAGCGTTGCGCTTCAGCTGGCCGCGCTCGAAGAGGTTCGCGCCGTCCAATGGCGGCAGTTGTTGCCAGATAGATGCCACATCACCTGTGGGACGGACAATCCTGTCCGTCGCATTCGGGTCGTCGATCGGCTCGACGGGCAGGATTGCCCGTCCCACACCTGTTGAAATTTGCATGATGGGGTGGCGCAACCCGAGCGGTGCCGCGGGCAGCATCCGCACCGGCCCCTCCAGATGGACGTCACCGCGAATCGGCTCGCCAAAATTCTGTCGCTGCGCGCGGCCGATGTTGATCGGCAGCACCTCGTCTATCGGCGAATCGCGAAAGCCGCCGGGGCCGAAGCTGTGAAAGCCGCCGAGCATCGCCAGGCCCATGCCGCGCCGCACGCGCTCCGCGATCGCCTGCCAGGTGGACTGACTCAGCCCTTGGATATCCACATCGTCCAGCAGCAATACGTTGTAGTCGCCATCGCGAATCGCTTCGACAAGATCGATTCCGGCCGGATCGTAGTTGATCAGTCGGCGCTCGACGACGATGTCGGGCGAGCGGGCAAGCGCGGCACGCACATACCGCTGTTCTTGCCCAGGCCCGCCGCCGACCCGCTTAGTGCCCACGAGGTACAGCACCTTGATGCCACCGGGGCGCACGGTGACGAACGTGCTGACTTCGTTGTTCGTGGTCACCAGTTCGCCGTCGCGCGGCTCGACGCGCAGCGTTACCTTGTACTCGCCGGGCGTGCGCGGCGTATGCGTGAGCACGACAGGCACGGACGTGCCGTCGATCCCCGTATCGACCTCGACGGTGTCGACAACTTCCATGCCGCCCGCCGACTCCCACAACAGTTGAGCTTTGACGGTTTGGTTGGCATAACCTTCCGCAGCGAGCTGGCCCCGAACTTCCGTTGGCGCTTCGGTGAAGATGCTCTCGTTTGTCACCAGGTCGGTCATCGCCAGATCGGCCCGTTCGCTGCCGCCCGCTTTGCCGAAGGTAAACGTGAGCAGTGGAATGTGCTCGGCCGCCAGCCGCCGGACCGCGATTTGCGGCGGCATGTCGTGCGGCGGCACGGCCCGCTGCGCCCCGTCGCTCATCAGCAGCATCGCCAGCACCCGGCCGCTCGTCTCACGATCGAGCGCATCGTTGATCGCGGCGCCGACGGCCGATTGATCGCCCGCCGGCGCGCCCGCCAGCGTCAGCTTGCCGTCGCGAACGTCAAGTTTATGTGTCGATGCGTCAAAGCCGTACGCCTTCACATCCCATGTGTCGTCGAGCTTGGCCAAGTCGCCCGCCGCGGCGTCGAGCAGCAGCTTCATCGAATCCCACCGCGATTTGTCGCCAAGCGAATCAGCGACCTGCATGCTTCGCGAGTTGTCGACCAAGAGCACGAGCGACGCCTGTTGCGGCTCTTCGCGCGTGTAGACCAGGGCCGGGCGAAGCATCGCCAGGAGCGTCAGCATCACGACCACCAGCCGCAAGCCCACGAGTGCGGCCCACTGTCGCGCCGCTAGTCGAATGTGCCGCGGTCGCACAAGCAGCAGACCCAACAGCAGCAACACGATCACAATGACGACCGGCAAGCTGGCGACGGGTTGTATTTGGAGACGCAGGTCGTTCATGCGATTGCTTCCGCTGTCGGGCTATGCGCGGCTGTCGGCTGTCGGCTGCCGGCTGTCGGCCAATCCGCTGACACGCCTCTGGCCGACGGCTGAGAGCCGATAGCCGAAAGCCCTTCGCGATAAAACCGATTCGCCAAGAGCTGCTCCGCCGCGAGCACCAGCGCCACGGCGAGGATCAGCCATGGAAACAGCTCTCGCCCCATGCGCGCGAGGCCAACGCGGACTTCAATATCCTTGCGCGTGCGGGCAGTTCGCGTGCGCTTCTCACCGAGCGCTTTTACGATTTGGTCCGCTGCCGCGCGGTCAAACCGGGTAATCTCCGCCGGCAAGTTCACGCTGAAGCCGCGGTCCAGCTTGCCTTCCTGCCCGCCGGCGCGAACGCGGTAGTTACCCAGTGCCACCGCAGCCGCGATCGACAAATCCTGCTGGCCCGGGGCAAGCGACTGCCGCACGGCGCTGCGATCGGGCATCTGCAATGCGTAGCTGGTGACCTGCTCTTCCGGCGCGAGGCGCAGCACGACCGTTTGCCCAGCGAGGTAATTCAATTGCGCATTGCCCGCAGCCGCCAGGTATTCCGCAATGCCATTGGCCAATGCAAGAAACGGCCAAGGATCGACACCAGTGGGCAGCAGGTTCCAAGGGTCATCGAAGGCCGGGTCGGAAACCGGCGTTGTCATGAGCAGCACGCGGCCCGCGCCGATCTGGCGCTCCACCAGCGCCGGCTTGCCGTTGGCAAAGGACGCCACAACGTGCGCTTCTTCGGCGCCGGCCTCAAGCTCCCAATATTTAAACACCGGAAACTCGGACCACGGCACGACGTCGGCCAAGTCGCTCAGCTCGGCGAGGGCCGGGTGCTCGACCGCAACCGGCCGCAAATAAGTCGCGTCGTGCGACCCCCAGCGCAGCTTTGCCGGCAGGACGGCTTGCGCCTCG
>DASXWB010000981.1:0-2247 GCA_036503915.1 Lacipirellulaceae bacterium
CCGCGGCCGGCCGCGTCGGCGAATCCCCAGGGGCCGATCTCGGTCGCCCCGCCGTGGTCGATCACGCGCGCCGCCCACGTGGTTTCAATCCGGTCGCGGATTGCCGGAATGCTGCCTCCTGGCTCGCCCGCCACAATGATCTTCTCTACAGCAAGCTCAGGCAGGTTGATCTGATTGTCGGCCGCAACTTCGGCCAGGCGCAGCGCATACGTCGGCGTGCACAGCAGCGCCGTTATCCCGGTGTTTCGCATCACCTCCAGGCGCGCCAGGCTGCTCAGTCCGCCGCCGGGCAGCACCAGCGCGCCGCGCGCCACGAGGGCATCGAACGCGCTCCAGAAACCGATGAACGGCCCGAACGAAAACGCGAGCAGCGCGCGGTCGGCGGCCGTGACTTCGGCCGCGTCGAGAACGTACTGCCAGCACTCGATCCACCAGCGCCAGTCGTCAGCCGTATCGAGCACTACCAGCGGCCGGCCGCGCGTGCCTGACGTTTGATGACAGCGCACGTAGCGATCGGTTGAATACGTGCGATTGGCGGCAAATGGCTCGTCGCCCGCCGCTGGCTGCAGCTCTTCCTTGGAAGTTTGCGGCAGCGCGGCCAGCTCCGCGAGGCTTCCGAGCTGTTGCGGGCAACCGGCCAGTTTTCGTTGGTAAAACACATTGTTGGCACGCACCTCGGCCAGCAAGCGATTGAGCTTCTCGATCTGCAGCGCCTCCAGCGCAGCGCGATCAAGCTGCATTGTGCGGCGCCGCTCATCGGAAGTCGTCATCTTCATTCGCAACTCGCGCTGCAGCCCCCGGCTCTGCCGGGGGTTTTGCCGTGCCATCGCATCGATGGGAAAACCCCCGGCGAAGCCGGGGGCTGTCGGCCGTGTTCATTGCGAACCACGTTCAATTATCTACTTCGCGCCGGCCAATGCAAAGCAACGTCGATTCGGTGCGAACGTAGAGCCGGTTGTGCGCGACGGCCGGCGTGGCATGGCAGGGCTCATCCAGCGTGTTGCGCGCCAGCACTTTGAACTCGCGGTCGGCCGCCAGCACCACCATCTCGCCTTCGCGAGAGGCGCAAAAGATGCGGTCCCCGATACGCACGGGCGAGCTGTGAAAGTTCCCGCCCACGCGCTCTAGAAAATGCCGCTCGCCTGTGGACACGTCGTAGCACGACACGTAGCCGCGATCGTGCCATAAGAACAAAAGGTCGCCCGCCACCACCGGTGTCGGCACGTTGGGAATGCTCTGCTGCAGGCGATAAGCCTCGGTTGGCGGGCTTTCCGTGCTGCCGGGCCGCGCCGCGACAAGAAATTTGCCGTTGCCGCCAACGCCGGACGAAATGAACACCAGGCCGCCGGCCACAATCGGCGAGCTGACACAGCGCAGCGGCACGGCCTCGGCCAGGCCCTGCCACTCCACGTGGCCCGAGCCGGCGTCGATCGCCGTAAGGCCGGCAGCGGTGCTCAAAGTGAGCAGCAACTTCTGCTGCGCCGATGAATCGAAGAGACACGGCGAGGCAAACGCCGCCGTGCCCGACGGACGAGGCACCCGCCAACGGACCTTTCCGTTTGCCCGATCGAACGCCACGATCGCGCTCTCTGCTTCGCTGTCCGTGGCCACCACGACCGAATCGTCGACCACGATGGGGGATTTACCGAATCCGTGCTTCTCGCCAAATGGTCCGGCATCGCAGCTCCAAACCTGGTCGCCGTCGTGCGTGAGCGCAGCAAGCTTAATGCGCCCATCGTCGAGCCACATGGCGTATACCTGCTTGTCGTCGACGGCCGGCGTGCTCGAGGCATAGCTGTTGAATTGGTGCATGCTGTAGGTGGCTGCCTCGAATCGCCTTTGCCAAAGCGGCGCACCGCTCAGCGCGTTGATTGCCAGCAAGATCTGCTGGCCGGTTGCCGGGTCGCCCGACATAACGAATAAGCGATCGCCCCAAACAACCGGCGAACTGTGGCCAACGCCGGGCAAAGGCTGCCGCCAAAGGATATTCTCCGAAGTCCACTCAGTGGGAATGCCTGTCGCGTCGCTCTGCCCTGCCCCGTTGGGACCGCGAAAACGATCCCAGTTGTCATTCTCAGCGCGCGCGGCAACTTGCAACACGGCAAGAAAAGCTATGGCAAGAATTGTCTCACGCAAAGGCGCCAAGGCGCAAAGGAAATGCGATGAGGTCCAAACTCGAGAAATTTTAGATGGCATAATATGTGTTGTCCCTACTTGAGGCTGAAATTGCTCATGAGCCTCACGCAG
>DASXWB010000982.1:0-2434 GCA_036503915.1 Lacipirellulaceae bacterium
GATGAAAAAAAGCTGACCGGCAAATACACCGCGTTCGATCGCACCAGCGACATTGAGGAAGTGAAACTGGAGAAGGACGAGTTGTCGTTCGTCACCAATCGCGAGTTCGAAGACAGGAAATTCACAGTCCACTTCAACGGCAAAGTGCAGCCGGATGACATCACTGGCACATTGTCGTTCGATTTCGACGGCAATGGTCCGCGCGAGTTCGATTGGAATCCGAAGCGCGTCGTAGAAATCGACGACGTGGTGGGAACATGGGAGCTGCGCGTGGAGTCGCCCAACGGCGTCATCCAGCCGCGCTTAACGATCACCGCCGACGGCGACAAGCTCAGCGGCAAATCGGTCAGCGACGCATTCGGCGAACTGGAGGCGAAGAACGTCCAACTGAAGGACAATACGCTCACGTGGGAAGTCTCCGTCGTGAACAACGGCATTGAATTCAAAGTGAAATACGCCGGTAAGCCGCGCGGAAATACGATCGAAGGGTCGAACGAATTCACGGTGGGCGAGAACGCCGGCACCATGAAATTCACGGGCAAACGAACGCCTCCGGAAGAAAAGAAGGCCGAGCGGCCAGCGGGCGAGGAGAAGCCGGCCGCCGCGACGGAATCAAAAGACATCGTCGAACAATGAAATAAATATTGCCGGATGATCGTGATCCGGCGGTAGTCGCGTGAGAACCCGGGCACGATGTCAGGACTATGTGCCTAAGGTTCCGACGGCGCGGATCCCTGGGGCAGCGCCCCAGCACATTCAGTATCGCTGGGGCGTTGCCCCAGCCACCCACCGCTATCGACGGCGCATTGACGCGAGTCCCGCCACGCCAACCAGCACGAGCGCGATTGCCGCCGGTTCCGGCACGACAAAGAAGTACCTCGCCACCAGGTCCTGGGCGATCGCATTGCCCAGCGCCATGCCGTCCTCCTGGTCGAAGAGCCAGTGGACGCCGAGGTAAACTCGGCTCATCCCGTTCTCGCCTTCAGGCGAGTTCTCCAGGCCGGGGCCCAAGGGCCCGACCTGAGTGAAGCGGACAAAGCTTCGAGCGCCACCGCTGCCTTCTTCGTTCGAATGCAGCACAAACTGAGTATCGACTTCGTCGGTGCCGATGGACGCGTCCGCAATACCGAAGTCATTCGTGCCGTAGAACAGCTCGAGGGCCTTGAAGATCGCGCCGCCCATGGTGGCGTGACCCGATGTGTACGCCGGGAATGGCGGCGTAAAGTCGTCGGCGGAACCCGTATGATCGTGGCCCGGCGCGCCCAGATATACCCAGTTCGGATCCTCGACCGTGGCCGGGTTGTCGTCATCCATTGCGTCGTTGGCGCGGATCGCAGTGATCGGCCGCCAATAGTCCATTTCATACTTGATATGCCAGGCTGCAATGGCCGCATCAGCTTGTGCGACGGAAGCCATGGCAAACATGCGAGCATTATCGCCCGGCGTATTTCCGGCCTGATCCGCGATGTTGATCATGTGCTCTGAAAACATAACGGGCGGCGGCCCGACGCCCGGTGCCCCAGGCAAATTCGGCCGGTCGTAGGCCCAGAACAGGCCGATCGCGGTCTGATCCGCGGTCCGCACCGCGCTGTTGCGCGCACCATACGCTTTCACTTGATTAAAGGCATCAACATACTGCTGATCGTTGAAGCCTGGAATGTCAATGAGATGATCGTAGTCGTTAATGTTTTCCATGGCCCATGGAGTCACGAAGCCCCAGTCCGAGCCCCAGCCTTTTTGATCGGGTGAAATCATTGGATCCGGGCCCCAGTGACCGGGGCCGATGGTCGGCGTGTAGGCGTCCGGCAAATCGTGCCCGTCATTTGCGTGGGCATCGACATAGTGCTGACCGATGTAATTTCCCAGCTCGATGCCGGCTTGCTGTGCCGCCGTATAGGGTCCCGGACCCAGTCGCGAGTCCAAAATGCCGTCGAGCATCGCCTGCTGTTCGCCGTAGGTATCGGAGATCACAAGATACGCAGCCCGGGCGACCGCGGCGTTGATGTCGGCGCCGGGGGCGTGCTGATTCACCTTGAATGGGGCGTGTGTGCGATCAACCGCCTGAAAGACGTCGTAAATGGCCCCGTTCATCATGGCCATCGCGCGGGTGGGGTTGCCCGGATTGTGCTTCGACGGCGTGGCGATGATCGCCGCGTTGAGCGTCTCGTTCCAATCGGTGACAACATCGGCCCGCCCAATGCCGGACGGCAACAAAACAAGGCACACCACGCCAATTCGCAAGCAGCTTCGCATCGTTGTGTCTCCAAAAGCCCGCCGTTGAATCTCGCCCGACAGAGTCCGACGTATTCCCGCGCTTTTTTGCGTCACGGATCGCCAAAGAATGCCGGCTCCGAATCCCTCCGTTACAGCCGACATTGCAACGCCAACGGCGCGCAGACGGCGATCAAGTCAGATAGCCAGTTGGGCGATTAGC
>DASXWB010000983.1:0-1510 GCA_036503915.1 Lacipirellulaceae bacterium
GCTCGCGAGCAACTGGCCGTTCGGAGAAAACGCAAGCGACCGCACCGGCTTGTCGTGACCGGCAAGCCGCACGAACTTCGGCTTTTCTTCCGGCTCGCCAGCCAGTCGCTTTTTAATGTCGATCGGTTTTACTTCGTCCGGGTTCCAGATCATCACGGAATTGTCGTAACCGCCGGTAGCCACCAGATCACCCTTGGGCGAGAACCGCGCCGCGTAGAGGGCCCCGCTGTGGCCAGTGAATTCGGTGAGCAGTGCGTAGAGCGGCTGTCGGCTGTCGGCTGTAGGCTGTCGGCTTGCGGAAGGCGGCGTTTGGCCGGTGGCCGATAGCCGAGAGCCGATAGCCTTCTCCCACACAATCGCCTTTCCATCCTGGCCGGCCGTAACGATGCGGTTGCCGTCCGGCGAGAACTCGGCCGCCCAGACCCACCAGGTGTGGCCGATGAGATTCTGGATCTCACGGCCCGAAGCCCAATCCCAGAGGCGCGCCGTGTTGTCGAGCGAGCCGGTGAGCAGTTGTTGACTATCGGGGGAGAATCGAACCGTCAGCACGCCGTCGGCATGGCCTTTCCATGCGGCTGGTTCCCTGTCCGCAAGCGGCAGGCCCTCGTCGCCGAGCACCTGGATCTTTATCGTTCCGTCATTCATGCCGGTGGCGAGATAGCGCCCATCGGGCGAATACGCCATAGTCAGCACAGCCTGGTCGTGCTTCGTCGAATGCCGCACCGCGCCGGTGGCGGCGTTGCGAATCGCGACTTCGCCATTCAAGCCGCCGGTGGCGAATGACTTGCCGTCGGGAGCATAGGCAACGGCTTGCACCGGGCCGCCGGTGTTAAACGGCGTGCTCAACCGGCACAGATGCACAAGCCGGCCCCACTCCCAGTTCCGCAAGCCTGGCTGGCTTTCTTCCAGCATCTCGAGGGCATAGTCGTAAGCATTCTCGTCGATTTTTGCCGACGCCAGGCCGATCTGCGCGACGTACGACTCGTACTCTTCCGCTTCTTTCGCGTCCTCGGCGATGCCTCGTTGCTCGACCGCGATGGCTTCCTGCGTCTTGGCGTTGTCGCGCTCTGTTTTCGCGATCTCGGCCTGCTCGTTGGCACGATCGCGCTCGGTCTGCGCGATGCCGCGCTGTTCCTCCGCCTCTTCGCGGCGATCCTCAGCGACGCCGCGCTGCTCTTCGGCGATGCCGCGCTGCTTTTCAGCCTCCTTCTGGGCAGCCACGGCCTTGTTGCGCTGGATGTTTACAAGCACCAGGCCCGTCGTTACCGACGCGACGACGAGTGCCACCAGCGCGACGACGGCCCGCCTGGCCATGCGCAAGCGACGTTGCCGTGCATCGCGCTCGGCGCGGGCCGCTTCGATCTTCTTGATTAGCGGCTGATGGTCGGCATGCCCTGGCTCGAGCAGCGAAGCGGCCAGGTCGAGGTCGCCTTTGCCAAGTGCCGCGTCAGCATAATCGCGCTGTGTTTCGATCAGGAGCGCCCGGGCGCGTTGATTGGCGTCCCACAGC
>DASXWB010000984.1:0-7160 GCA_036503915.1 Lacipirellulaceae bacterium
GCAAAAGGCAGTGCTTCAGCGCCTGCAGTGAACGGCGCCTCGGGCTATTGTCGAGGACGACGCATGCGAGCGACATAGAGAAACCCGCCTGCTGCAATTAGCAGAATAACGGCTGTCGGCTCCGGAACGGCGGCTGGCAACAAGGAAGGCAGCGCCGCGGCCTGGGCGAACACCGCCACGCTTCGTCCCAGATTTTTTCGCCAGATGGCATAATCGGCCGGGTCCACGATTCCGTTGAGATTGCCATCCGCGTCGAGCATCGTCGTCGACCCATAGTTTTGCCGCCAGACGGCGTAGTCCGTTTGATTAACCACACCGTCGACGAAATAGTCGCCGCTCACGGTAAGCTCCGTCACGATCGTGATCGGCTGCTCGTTGAGCTCACGGGCTTGAAACACCAGATCTGACACAGGCACGATATTAGGATTCCAAATCCGGCCGAAGCTGACGGACCGCTGCGCGGCAATGTTACCGCCATCGGTGTCGAGTGCGCCCTCGGTTAATTCATTGGAAAGCGCCTCGATGACGGTCCATTCGCCATTCGGGTCGACGAACCCATTGCCGGAGACGTCATAGAAACCCTCAACGGACCTCCATACGGCCGGGGAACTGTTCAGCGAACCGCTGGCAGAATTGATGGAGTAAAAAACTATGGATACGGGCGTCGTGCCCTTATTCCGCAGCCGAACCTCGCCCGTGTGGGGAAACAGCTGCGCGTGAAGCGTCGCGCCAACGGCGAGCGAATCGAAGGCAAAAAGCGCGCACCACGCGATCGCGATAAGACGCACGAGTTTCAACATTACTTACCGACCTACGGCCGCTGATGGTTCAATTTTTCATACTACCAAGCCGCGACGGTATGGACAACAAATCTGCCGGATTGCAGTGGATATTGCGATTGCGCGGTCGGATCAGGTCTACTCACGCAGTTGGCCGTCGCGGTTGGCCTGCCAGATTTGGCCGGTGGTCGTGTCCAATGCGGTCAGCCAGCCGCCGCCCCAGCAGTACGTGTCGATGCACACCAGGTGGCCCAGGTCGAGGATCTCGCCGTTCTTGAGTGACGTGTGGCCCACAACGGCGATCTTGCCCGACTCGTGCGGCGCCGGAATTTCAGCCCGCAACGTATTCCAGCGCATGCTCTGCCAATGCTGTTTGGCAAGCGGCCGCTCCGGCTCGTAGCTGGCGTGCACAAAGAAATGCGAATCGCTCTCGAAGCAGTCGCCCCAGGAGCGAATGTAATCAACGTGCTCTTTGGGAATTGCCGCGGGATTGGAAGGCGAGCCGTAAGAAGCCAGCGTCTCGGCGCCGCCCACAAGCAACCAATCATCCGGCTGCGGCCGGCCGTCGAGATAGTTCAGCATCATCTCTTCGTGGTTGCCCGCGAGCGGGAAAAGGCGGCATCGTTCACGCAGCAAAAGCAGTTGCTCCAGCACGCCGCAACTATCCGGCCCGCGGTCGACGCAGTCGCCCAGCGGAATGAGCGTATCATCGCGCGCGGGCGAAATCGCCTCGGTCAAAGCGCGCAGGGCCGCTGAGCAGCCGTGAATGTCGCCGATGGCGATGGTGCGAGGGGCCATAGCGTAGGTCAGGCTTTCGAAGCCTGACGTCGCGTCGGGTTTATCAGGCTCTGAAAGCCTGACCTACGTGGCAGTGAATTGTCACTCTTCGGGTGAAACGAGGCAATGCCACTGCGGTCGGTCCGACAAGCTGAGCCGGACCAATGAATCATCGTGTCAGTTTGAGGTGCGCTTGTGTTTGTGCCGCTCGGCTCGCGGCACCTACTTCATTCGTTGACACGCGGGGCCACGCAGATAGGATGAACGGCATTGAAGCACCATTTAGGAGGCTCACAGCACGCCATGCCCGAACCAATCACCCAACTTGAACACGCTCGCGCCGGCACGATCACGGACGAAATGAAGTTTGTCGCCGAGCGTGAACACTTGGAACCGGAAAATATTCGCAGCGAAGTGGCCGCCGGACGCATGGTCATTCCAGCGAACAAGGTACACCTGGCCGGCCGGCTGGAGCCGATGTGCATCGGCATCGCGGCGCGCTGCAAAGTGAACGCGAACATTGGCAACTCGGCCGTGACCAGCAGCCTCGAGGGCGAACTCGATAAGCTGCACTATGCCGTGCACTACGGCGCGGACACGGTGATGGATCTATCGACTGGCCGCAATATCGATCGCATTCGCGAGGCGATTATCGCCGCTTCACCCGTGCCGATCGGCACCGTGCCGATCTATCAGATGCTTGAGGAGCTCGGCGGCGAGATCGAAGATATGCGACCGCAGCATTTTTTGGACATGGTCGAGCACCAGGCGAAGCAGGGCGTTGATTACATGACGGTGCACTGCGGCGTGATGCTGGAGCACTTGCACCTGACGATGAACCGCGTCACCGGAATCGTCAGCCGCGGCGGTTCGCTCATCGCCAAGTGGATGATGGCCCACCGCAAGCAGAACCCGCTTTATACGTCGTTCGACGATTTGTGCGACATCATGCGGGAGTACGACGTTACATGGAGTTTAGGCGACGGTCTGCGCCCCGGCTCAATCGCCGACGCCAGCGATGCGGCCCAATTTGCCGAGCTGGAGGTTTTGGGCGAGCTCACGCGCCGCGGCCAGGAGCGCGGCACGCAGGTGATGGTCGAAGGCCCTGGACACATCCCGATGGACCAGATTCAGATGAACGTCGAAAAGGAAATCGAAATCTGCAACGGCGCGCCGTTCTACGTGCTCGGTCCGCTCGTCACCGACTTCGCCCCTGGCTACGACCACATCACCAGCTGCATCGGCGCAGCCCTGGCCGGCTGGCACGGCGCGGCGATGCTCTGTTACGTCACGCCCAAGGAGCACCTTGGCCTGCCCGAGCGCGAGGATGTGAAGCAGGGCATGATCGCCTACAAGATCGCGGCCCATGCGGCCGATGTCGCCCGCCGCCGGCCTGGCGCGCAAGACCGCGATGATGCACTGTCGCGCGCCCGCTTCGCCTTCGACTGGAACGAGCAGTTCCGCTTATCGCTCGACCCCGAAACGGCCCGCGCCTACCACGACGAAACGCTGCCGCAAGACACCTTCAAGAGCGCCCACTTCTGCAGCATGTGCGGTCCGAAGTATTGCTCGATGAAGATCACTGAAGAAATCCGTGCGATGGCGGCGGAGAAGCCGCTGGAAGTGCCCGCCGAGTTGCCGTTAGCGGCCAAGACGTAGCCAACGCGGTCTTCGCGACGACATATGTTTGAATGGCCGGACTGGTGGAATTGGGAGTTGGAGCTCTCGCAACATCTGCTCAAGCGGATGGTGGATCGGCAATTCAACGAAGTCGATTTGAGACAAATGCTGGAAGAAGCCACTGCGTATCGGCCGAATCACGAACAGGGGCGATGGGCGATTGAAACACGTCACGCGGGCGACGATTGGCTCGTCATTGTCGAGCCACTTTCCGACGAAATGATATTGTTAGTCATCACCGCCTATCGAGTGGACTAAGTCGTGCTAAAATAACGCTATGAGTAGTCGATATCTGGAAATCACGTATCGCCGCGGCACACCGGTCGCCGCGTATTTTTATTTGCCGCGTCGTCCCGGCGACGTTAGCAGCCGAACCGTAGCAGGCGAAGCCGGCTTGGTAACCGACTATACGGCCGATGGCCGAGCCATCGGCATAGAAATCACTTCGCCCAGCGTTTTGACATTGCCATCATTAAATGCTGCACTAGCGGCGGCCCAACAACCGCCAGCCGCGCCGGACGATATTGCGCCCTTACTCGCCGGACATCGGCGCAGCTCCGCCGCCGGTTGATGAAGGATGTGGGATATGAGCGCTGTTGGTTGGATAGAGATTTAAAGACAGCGCCAGAAATATTGCCCTTCAGCTGGGCAGCGCTATTGTATTTCTATAACATACGATAAGAAGACTCCTTCACTTGGCAAGAACGTCGAGAAATGGTTATGAAATCAGAATTATTCTTCATCGCCCTGGTGGCGTTGTCCTCAGTGTTATGCGGATGCGCTGAAAGATCAAACGAGCCCGTCGCGGACTCCACAGCCACAACCGCTGTTGCTTTTAAGGCGGCCGCAGCTCCGACCGTCGAATTCAGCTTGCCGGACATGATGTGCGAGGAGGGCTGCGCGGTGGCCGTGCGGGATATTCTCCGCGAGCAGCCGGGGGCCAAGGATGTGCGCGTCGACTTCGACGCGAAGACCGCGACCGTGGCAATCGAAGAGGGCAAGTTCAATTCGCAGCTGGCGCTCGCCGAACTCGTGGACAAGGGCTTCGATAATTCTCAGTTGAAAAGCGATGCGCCGGCCGAAGCGCAACATTCGGCACCCGCCGGACAATAAGCTTCGGTGCCTGGTTCAGTTCAGGGCATCGATCAGCTTCTCATCTGCCGGGCGATAGAACAGCGCAATTGGCAGCA
This sequence comes from Lacipirellulaceae bacterium, assembly GCA_036503915.1. GTDB lineage: Bacteria > Planctomycetota > Planctomycetia > Pirellulales > Lacipirellulaceae > JABDGM01. The sequence goes on from DASXWB010000984.1 coordinate 4,427, forward strand.
TAAATGCCGCCCCGACGGCAAAAATGAGATTGCGCGGGCCGCCCGTGGCATCGAGCACTTCGATGCATGCCTTGTAAAGCACGGCACTTAAGATAACGCCGATCCACGTGCACTGGTTCATCGTGGCAATCATGCGGCCTTTGTCGCCGCGCGGCGGGCGCGACTGCAACATCACTTGCACCGGCACTATGAACATGCCAGTAAACACGCCCATCAAAATCAGCACGGGAATGCTGCCCCAGTAACCGAACAGATGCCGGTGCTCACCGCCGGGCAGCGACATCATCGCAAGCGTCGTGAACAGGCCCATCGCACCGGCGAATACTACTTTGGAGTTTACGCGGTCACGCGACAGTATGCCGCCAAGCATGCACCCAGCGGCAATGCCGATACCGACCGCGCCCGATAAAACACTCACCTTGAAATCGTCTTTAATGTCCAATTGCGTTTTGCCCAACGCGTTGAGAGTCGGCTGGACGATGCCTCCCACCATCCAGAAGATCGAGACGACGAGAATCGCTCGAATCAGCTCGCGATCATTTCGCAGCAACTTGAGTATTTCGCGGGACATCATCCAATGGGACCAGCGGTGCCTGAGCGTCGGCTGAGCCGGCGGCAATCGGCGAACCAAAAGCGAAGCCGCCGTGCCGACGATGGCAATGGCGATGCACGCTAGCGATGCAACCCACACGCGCTTATCGAACAACTCGAGGAGCGCGCCGGCCAGCGCCACGCCGAAGATAATCGCCAAAAACGTGAGCATCAAAAAGACGCCATTCGCGCGCGGCAGATCGGGTGCCCGCAACATCTGAGGCAGAATTCCATATTTGGCCGGGCCGAAGAACGCACTTTGGCTGCCCATCAAGAAGAGAATTACCAGCATGCCGCCAAAGCCGATTTCAGCGTAAAAATAGAATCCGATCGCGCCTAAAATCATGATGGCGATCTCGGCCACCTTTGCCAGAATCACGATCGGGCGCTTGCTGAAACGGTCCGACAAGTAGCCGGCGAACCCGGAGAAGATCAAAAACGAAGCCGCGAACACGAACATCGCGGCCCATTGCAGGTCTTCTGCCTGCTCGCCGGCCGCCAGTTCTGCCGCCGCCGGGGTCGCCAGCAGCAAGATCAATTGTTTGAACAAATTGTCGTTAAACGCGCCGAGAAACTGAGTGGCCGCCATGCCCCAAAAACTCGGATCGCGGTAGAGTTCAGGCAGTTCTTCGTGCGACGCGACGAGTATATCGCGGGGCGCCGGATGCATGACAGCAGGGTCTCCCTGCCCGTCCACTTCGGCCGATTGCCGGTCCGCTCGATTCGCAGATGGCGTCGTCATGGTCGCGATTATTGCCGACGCCGAATGAAAGCTACAAGAGCAACGTTTTTCAGCTTGGCCCCACACTTCGCGCTTTGATCTTTGCGATCACTTCCGGTAGCGGGTACTCGATAATCGGTATGCCCAGGCCGGCGACTTCTAGGAGACGTTTCCAACCGCGCGTTATGAGCCGCTCGCGATCACGAACGTACTGTTGATCAAGCTGACGCTTGTCGAACGGCCCCTCAACGGAAATGGGCTCAAAATCATCCGCGACAATGTACTGTGCCAGTGTCGGATTGCAGCGGATGTGCCGCTCCGAGGTGGTGTGAAGCACTTCGGGATCCAGCATGCCGATGACGAAACGCAAGTACAAATCGCTATCGGAAAGCTCGGCCACATCCTGGCCGCAAACGTCGCACAGATAGCCTTCTTCACATTTGGCCATGGGGGAAGGTATTAGCTTTTAGCTGTTAGCTCTCAGCCAAGCCTTCTGGCTAATAGCTAAGAGCTACCAGCTACAATCCCAGTACGTCGTTCATGCCGTAAAGGCCGGCCGGTTTCCCGATTAACCATTCGGCGGCGAGCAGCGCGCCTTGCGCGTAGCAATCGCGGTTGGTGGCCGCCACGCGCAGCTCGATTGTCTCGCCCAGCATCCCGAAAATGACCGTGTGCTCGCCGGGGTTGTCGCCCGCGCGGATCGCGTGATAGCCGATTTCTTTTCGCGGCCTCGGACCCGGCCGTCCCGAGCGCCCGTGGGTATGCTCGGTCAGCTCCATCGCGCCAGCGACGATCTGGCCAAACTTCAATGCCGTGCCGCTTGGCGCGTCCTCTTTGAAGCGGTGGTGGCACTCGAGAATCTCCACGTCCACGCCCGTGGGTAAATCGCGCAGCGACTTGCCGGCAATCTCGGCCAGCTTCATCGCCACGTTGACCGCGGTGCTCATGTTCGGCGACCAGACGATGGGAATCTTCTGCGCCGCCTTCCGCAGGTATTGCTGTTGATCGTTGTCGAGGCCCGTGGTGGCAACGACAACCGGCCGCAAATAATCGACGCAATGGGCGACCACCGCAACGGCCGCATCGGGAACCGAAAAATCGATCACCACGTCGGCGTTCGATTCGCCAACGACACCCAGCGGAATTCCAATTTCGCCGATTCCCGCCACCAAGCCCGCATCGCGGCCGAGCAGGCGGTGATTCGCCGACTCAAGCGCCGCCACGACTTGAAACCGCGGGTCTTTTACGGCCAGCGCCGTGACCCGTTGGCCCATTCGACCGGCGGCACCGTGGATGGCGAGTTTCATGGGGGAAATAGGTGAGTAAGTGCGTGGGTCAGTAAGTGAGTCGCGAACACTACTTAACAACGCTATGTGCTCGTGTTCGGTACAGAGTACTGAGTACCGTGTACCATCCCGGAGT
>DASXWB010000985.1:0-5459 GCA_036503915.1 Lacipirellulaceae bacterium
CTAAGTTCGTCTTTCGCGGTAAGTGCTAGCTTTATTGACCAATAGGAAGAGCCTCCGTCACGATGCGGTTAGGTAACAACAACGCATCATTCCAGAGGCTCTCATGAATCTTCATACGTCGTTCGAGTACTTGTTGCAAGAGTTGGCCATTGTGATGACCCAACCGTCGTTCCAGAATTTTGTGACGATTGTGACGGGCTGGATCTTCGCCCGCCGGCGAACATTGACTGGAATCTTGGTGGCAGCGGGCGTGGCTGGCAAGCGGCATCATTCGGCCTTTCACCGCTTTTTTGCCGAAGGAGCCTGGTCGCTCAATGCGCTGGGTTTGGCAGTATTTCGCGTGCTCGAGCCACTTCTGTCGGACCAGCAGATTCTGCTGGTGATCGATAACACGCTGGCTCGCAAGCGTGGCCTCAAGGTCTTTGGCGTGGATATGCACCACGATCCTCTGTTGTCCAGTCGCGGCAAAGCGATCACGAACTGGGGGCACAGTTGGGTCGTGCTGGGAGTGATCGTCCAATTCCCGCTCTGGCCAGGACGGGCGTTCTGTCTGCCGATTTTGTTCCGTTTGTACCTGAGTCATAAGGCATCGCAGCGTGCCCGGGTAGTTCATCGCACACGACCGGAGCTGGCGGTCCAGATGCTCCACCTGCTGTGCTCTCACCGTAAAAACCGGCGTTTTCATGCGATTTGTGATTCGACTTATGGCGGTCAGAGTGTGCTGTGCCAGTTGCCTATCAACTGCGAATTGACCAGCCGCTTGGTGATGGATGCCCGGCTGTACGCGCTTCCTGCGCCACGCCAGCCCGGCGCCAAAGGGCGTCCCCGCAAGCGTGGTCAGCAACTTCCCACGCCGCACGAGATGCTCGAGGGGCGTGCCGAACGGGTCGCACTCGACTTGTACGGCCGCCGGGACTCGGTGCGCCTGGTCCATACCGCGGCATGCGTCTATGCGGCCCCGAATCGATTGTTGCGCATTGTCGCCGTTGAACCCATTAGCGGAGGCCGAAAGCGACAGGCGTTTTATTCCACCTGTCACACGGCCACCGCCGTGGAAGTGCTGACGTGGTACGCGCTGCGGTGGAGCATCGAAGTGACGTTCCACGATAGCAAGACGCATCTGGGCTTCGAAGAGCCGCAAGGCTGGACGCGCCGCGCAGCCGAGCGCACCGCGCCGGTCGCGATGCTGCTGTACAGCCTGATCGTGAAGTGGTTCGCCACCGAGGGACATCGTCACTATCGTCCACTCCAACAATCCTGGTACGCAGTCAAACCCCACGCTTCGTTCACCGACATGCTTGCGACTCTACGGCGCCGCAGCATTTACGAACAGACTTTTGCCTGGGGCCTGCACGGCCCAGGGTCACAAAAAATACTGCAAACCCTAGAACATGTACTCGCTCTCGCGGCCTAAAACCGCGAAAGACGAACTAAGTAGATCTCTGCCTATTTATGCATCTCGCGAAACTGCTTCCAGCTAATCACTTCGATGCCCAAGTCCTTCACCATGGCGATCGTGGCCGGATCGGTGAAGATGCGGCGATCGCCGTCGCGGCGCGGAGCGCTGTCGGTGATCGCGCGCAGCTCCTCGTCGTCGTAGCCGCAGTGGATGATGAGTTCGCTTACGCCCGCGGGCAGATCGCGCAAAAAATTGATGTAGCTCTTGTGGCGCTCCTCATGGGAGTCGCCATCGTAGAACTGCCCAATATTGTCCAACAACGGAAAACGGCGTGATTTGAGCCGCTCGATCATCACCTGCCCGCGGCTGGCCAGCGCCGGATACTCTCTCGCTACCGGCGGCGAAATCTCACGGATAAACAGCACCGGCAGGTCGAATTCCAGGCCAAGTTTTACGTACACTTCCATCAAATCGGGCCGGCTGAATAGCGCGCCCATGTGCGTGTCCAGATGGCTGAGCGGAACGCCGAATTGCCGCGCGCGGTTGATCTGGGCCCGCAGCTCGATCTCCGCTTCCTCCGCTTTTACGTGCTGCATCACCAGCGCGACGTTGTCCCACAGATATCCCTCGCGATCGACGAGACTTGGAACTTGCTCGCGCGGCGCCACCGGCCCCCATCGATAAAACTCCCATTCCGAAGTCAGCGTCAGGTGAATGCCGTAGTCCTTCTCTGGATTTTTGCGCGCATAATCGGCAAATTCACCAAACCACGCCGGCGGAACCAGGATGCTGGCCGACGAGACGATGCCCCGCTCCATCGCCTCGATCGTGGCCCGATTCACCGAATGCGACATCCCCGCGTCATCCGCGTGGATGATCAAGTATTTTTTCTGGCCCGTCGCCGGATTGTCGCAAAAGGCTGCTGACGCACAGGCCACGCACGCGAGCCATACAAAAAGCCGTCGCCGATTCATGGACATAAGCACCGCCAGCGCGAACGCGAAGAGATAGTGGATAGATAGTGGTATCAAATCAACTATCAACTATCTACTATCAATTATCAACTAACCTGTGGACGGTAAGTTCCTTTGGCTAGCACATCACCTGACGCGCGACATTTGCTTGAGGAACTCTCGCTCCAGGTCATCGAGATCGCCAAAATGCTCGCGGAATTCGGCCAGCCGCTGTTGCCGGTCGTCCTGCACCAGCGGCCGCTTCGCGGCCAGCAGCTTCAGGTAGCTCGTATACTCGCGCGGTCTGTATTTGATCAAATAATAATTGAGCGCCCAGGCATCAGCATACGCATCGGCGGCCAATCGAGGATCGCGAAAGCGCCGGTCGTCGGCCACCAGGCGTTCGAGCGCGCCGGCTTCCCAGCCCGGCAGGTTCTCGCGAAACGTCGTCAGCCGCGGATAGTTCACGCGGCCGATTCCCCGCCAGCCGCGCGTGCTCGCCAAATCGGGCGCCTCGAAATACACAGCCATCCCTTCGCAAAGCCATAGCGGGATATCCGCGTAGCGCGTTTGCAATCCGCAATTGAACGCGATCTGATGCGTGGCTTCGTGCACGATCGTGGCGACCAGCGGCACGGCCGCTGGCTGCGAAAGCATCTGGTTGATCTCGCGCATCGAGCCGCGATGACTGCCCGCGCCGCGCAGCGCCTCGACGCCGGTGAGGTCGAACATGTTCACGCGGTTCGAGCGCAGGCTGTAGAAGCCCACGATGTTGCCCACTCCCGCCGGCAGATCCTCGCGGCTCGCGCGGTCGTACGTCCCGCGGTCGTTGAACACTAGCACCGCCAGCGGGAACTCCGGCTCCTTCAGCTCGAAGCCCTGGTTTTCCCAATAATTTGTGAACGCCTTGTAGAGCCGTTCCAGGAGCGAGCTGGTCCACTGGGCGTAAGCACGCGAAGTGTTGTAGCAGACGACATAATGCGGCGTCGTGTGGACGCGGAAGCCCGCGGGCAACTCGGCAAGCAATTGTTCCGCCAGTTTTTCTTGCGTAACCGGAATAAACGGCTCATCGCGCTCGACGCGGCTCAAGATCTTGTCGGAGTCCAGGAGCCACAATGTGCCGTCGTCGGTTTGGAGCAGCACGTCGCCCGCCGTTGCTTCGATGAGAATGCGTCCCTTGAGCGTGTGCCGGCGGCCTTCTTGAACGGCCACGATTTCTTCAATTAGGTCAGCTTCTTCAGCAATTTCTCCGCGCTCGGCCGGCTGCGCTTTGGAGTCCACCTTCTGCGCAAGCGCGGGGGCCGCACCATTGCAGACGGCCATGAGCCCAATCAGTATGGAGATGCGAGTCTGCATCTTGTCCATGCACTCTTCATTGGCCAAAGCGGCCCACCACGGCCTTCCGGCTCTCGCTGACGGCCGTTTATGCCACAGGTCGCCGGTCTCCGCATCGCGACAGTTTGACTAAATAGGAAAGTTTACTTTCGCGATTCAATGCGGGCGGGGAACAGCAACTATTTTTATTGACTTTGCATACAATATTGTGTTATTTTCGAACTTGGCCTTGGAGGATTCGGCGGAATCCTCCGTGTTTCTCTCTATTGCGAATCGGGCGGCTTCGCCGCGTCGCCACTGTTCTGGCGCCGCGTGCGGTCGGGTCCAAAGTCGCCTCGTTGTGTTTTAATTCGGTGTTCAATGCGCCGGCCGGCTGTGGCAAGCCTGGCTCGCATTGAACTGATTCGGATTCGCCGGGGCAGGCGAGTCCCCAGAAAGAGCCGCTAGCTTTAGCGGCTCAGGGAAATTGGAGTCTACCATGTTGCGCAAGCTGCTGCTGTGGAGTCATCGGAACCGGATATCAAAAAAAACGCAATTCAGCGGACGTCGCCGCCGCGCCTCGCGGACGCTTCGCGACGCGAGCCTGGGCATGGAATGCCTCGAATCGCGATCGATGCTGTCGACCAATCCCCCCGTGCTAACAGTTTTCGCACCATCGATTACCTTTGGCGAAGACTTGTTTCTGCATATTGAAGACGTCGCCACGTTCGAAGATGAAATCGTCGACGGTGATCTGTCCGGTGACTACTTCTATTCCATTGAGGTTTTAGATGAGGATTTAGAAACTGTAATCTCCGACTCAGGCCTGGCGAATATCGACTTCGGTGCGGGACCGGGTGGAACGCTCATAGGATCATTTGATGCGGCGGGCGAAACTGGGGGCCTGTTGTTTCCAGCTCCCGGTCAATACACGGTGAATCTGAAAGTGACGGATCCCGATTTTAACGAATCCGCACCCGTATCGTTCACCGCAATTATCGAACCGACGGTTCAAGGTGTCGGGCTCATCCCACCACAGACTATGGGGGAAGATAACGAGGTAATTGACATCTTAACGGTCAATGAGGGTTCGCCCTATGAAATCACTCTGTTCAACGAAAATGAGCTCGTCCCAATCCAAGAGTGGACCATCTTTTGGGGCGACGGCGAGATGTCGATTTTGAACGGCGATGCGACAAGCGCGTCACATATATATGCGGATAAGACGGAGGCGGATTTTCAATATTTCATCAACGCCATAGTCGATATTGGCGGCAATGATTTTTGGGTCGGCGAGAACATAAATTTCGTAGAAGTCCAGAACGTCCTTCCCGCCGTTACGATTGACGGCGCAACCGAAGTTGAAGAGGACGACGTCTACGAACTTGATGTTTCTTGGACTCCAGCTGTGGACGAAGTTGTAGCTTGGTTCGTGGACTGGGGCAGCGGGTTCGAACCGTTAGCACTGCCGACGGGAACTCCTACCACCATTACGCATGTTTTCGCGGACCCGGGCACTTATGATGTGACAATCTTTCTCCAGAAGGATGATGACAACAATTTCGATTTTAGCAATACGATCACTGTGACTGTTACCGCAGCGCCAGCGGATGGCGTGTTCCTGGTTGAAGGAACGCTGTCGGTCATCGACACCAATACGGCGGACGACATCGTGTTGGTCACGCAATCGGGCGAGAACATTAGCGTCACCAGCAATGGCAACACGACCATCTTCAACGTAACGGATGTTGACAAAATAGAAGTCGCCCTGGGCAGCGGCCACGACGTTGTGG
>DASXWB010000986.1:0-1613 GCA_036503915.1 Lacipirellulaceae bacterium
AAGCGCTCCTCCGAGCGAGCGGATTTGCCTTCGTCCGGCCCGCCTCCGAATTGCTTCCAGTACAGCTCGTGGAATGGATTGAACTTGGGCCCAATTGCCTTCTCGTTCACGAGGTGCGGCGGCAACGACTGCCACCATTCGTCATACGCGGCGTCAAGTTGCTTAATCACAGCCGGGTGCGTGGCTGCGACGTTCGTCGTTTCTCCCGCGTCGTTTTTTACGTCGAAGAGCTGCCATTGCTTCCGGCCATTGCTGGCAGAGACCAGATGCCAGCGCCTGGTCCGCACACTGCAATTCGCATACTTGTATTCGTCGATATTCGCGCCCTTCGGCCAGCGGCCGATGTGCGTGAAAAGTACTCGGTCCTCCCACTGCTCGTTTAAATCTTGTAGCAGCGGCACGAGGCTGCAGCCTTCGACCCGCGACTTGACTCGATTGGAAAGTCCCGCCCCGGCCAGCTCGGCAAGGGTCGGGAAGACGTCAATATGGGCCGCCAGGCGGTCGCAGTTGCCGGACGGGAGGGTTCCCGGCCAGCGCCAAAACGACGAAGCGCGCGTGCCGCCAAGCCATGGCGAGTTCTTCGAGCCGCGCATGCCGGCGTTATGAATTTCCACGCCGACCGTGCCTCCATTGTCGTTCATAAAGATGACGAGCGTCTCGGTTTCGAGCTCCCACTCGCGCAGCCTGGTGAGCAGCCGGCCGACGTTGTCGTCGATGTTTGCAATCATTCCGAAGAATTTGGCCTCGCTTGGCTTGCGTACTTTGTCCTTGTACCGCAACTCGTCCTCAGGCCGCACGTCGAGCGGCGCATGCGGCGCATTGGTCGCGATGTAGCAGAAGAACGGCTCGCGGCCTTTTACGTTCTCAATCCACGAGAGCGCCTGGCCGAAGAACACATCCGTGCAATAGCCGGCTGTGCGCACGAACGTGCCGTTGTGCAGGATCGCGGGATTGAAATAGGAGTTACCCGGGGCATCGCCGCAACTTCCGGGGTACGTTTGGCCGATGCCGCCGGCGCCATGGATGAACATCTCGTCGAAGCCGCGGCGGCTGGGCCAGCGATCCGGCTCGTCGCCGAGGTGCCACTTGCCGAAGATGCCGGTCGTATAACCGGCCGATTTCAATACTTCCGCCAACGTCATCGCGTCCGGCGAGAGCCGCTCGCGCTCCAATGTGGTATGAGTGACGCCGTTCCTGAATTCATGCCGGCCCGTGAGCAGCGCCGCCCGCGTCGGCGAGCACGTCGGACTCACGTGGAAGTCCGTGAAGCGCACGCCCTCAGCATATAGCCGGTCGATGTTGGGCGTTCGCAGAATCGGATTGCCATGGCAAGATAGGTCGCCGTAGCCCTGGTCGTCGGTGAGGATGAGGATGATGTTCGGCTTCTTGCCAGCAATGGACTCGGCCGTGCATTTCGAGGTCGTTATCGCTGTGATCGCTGCAATTAAACTGACAACAAGTGTTTCGCGGATCATGGAAGCCCTTTCGCGCGTGTTTGCATACGCGAACCAGATCGCCCTAACTTCTGCACGAGCCGCCGCGCCGCCGTGTACATCGCGGCAACCACGGCCGCCAGCAGGATCACCGCCACGAGCGGTACGACGATCGCCATC
>DASXWB010000987.1:0-1858 GCA_036503915.1 Lacipirellulaceae bacterium
GCGGGTTGTTTCGCCGCTGTGGGCGAAGAATGACGAGAGCTTTGCTTTCCAGGGGCTTTCGCCGGCGCGGCTAGATGCTGAGCGCCGCTGCGCGGCTGGGGGCCTTGCGCGTATCCAGAACTACCGTTCAGCGCAAGCTGACGTGAGAATCGAATCGGGCGGATTGCAACCTGGCAGTTCTGGTTCAGCACTGGCGGAGCCAGTGGCACCCGAAATAGCGCGGACTCGGCAGTTCTCGTTCAGCACTCGCCGCGGCGAGTGGCACCCGAGCGCCGGCACGCCTTAGGCTGGCCGGCGACGCATGAAAGCCAGGCTCGCAATTGCCAGCGCCGCGAGCCCAATACTTGCGGGCTCGGGAATATTGGTGATTTCGACACCGTTGATAAATGCAAACAATGCGTTTCCCGGAACATCGCCCTGGCCATTGTCCATGACCATCGAAAAGCTGACCGGGGCCGAGCCGTCGCTGGTGAAGTTCGTGGCGAAGGTGGCGATCAGATCGCCGTCGTTTTGCGAGCTCAAGTTAAGAACGCCCGAGCGGTTTCCGCTCGCATCGGTGAAAATGTATTCGGGCATGCCGCTGAGATTGCCGTTCGTCGCGCCCGTGCCGCCGTCGTGATGCGTCGAAAGCCAGGAATACGGGCCAGCCGGCAGGCCCGCAACGTTGACGGTGAGTGTTACGTTCATGCCCGCGTTGCGCGTGTCGACGCCAATCCAATCATTGGCCAAATCGCCGAGGGCCCCGTCGCGAGTGACCGCCCGAAAGTCGAGATTGCCGTCGGGCAGATTCGCGGTTGCCAGCGATACGGTGACGTTGCTTGCGAAGGCGGTGTAATTCGTGCCCGCGCCGGGAAGCGTCTGATTTGTTGCCTGGAACGCCTGGTATCCGGCCGCCGTTGTCGCTCCGGTCGGCTGAAAATCGAGGGCCAGCGTGGCAGCCTTTGTGGCGGCGCCGATGCAGCTGAGTGTTACTGCCAACAGAGATACGATGATCGGACGCTTTAGCAGAGTCATCAAGAACTCCTACCAGATTGCACGCACAGACGATGATGGTGCGAAATGCAACCTGGAACTTGTGAAGTCAAATCATTAGGCCTTAACAAAGATTAAGATGGGTCTTGCGCCAATTCGGTATGAATATGCATCGCCGCTCGGGCGCTGTCAAGATATTTCCAAAGCTTTTGAACTAAGAATGTGGAAAGAAAAGTGGCAGAACTATTCTCACCAATGGATTCTGCCCCGCTTTTTTCACGCTACGGTTCACAGCGCAAGTGTGCCGTGGGAATCCGCCTCCGATGCCCGCGCCACTCGCGATAAAGACCACGAAAAGGATTGCAATCAGCGGGCGGGCGAGGCAGACTAAATTTCCTGTAAATGGCACATGCGGCATAACATGCGCCGAGATCCCAACCGGGATGCGATTTGCAGGATTTGCAAGAGGATGCGCCATGAGAAACTCGATCTTTGTTGTACTCGCAATCGTCAGCCTGCCCGCAACCCAGGCGCTGGCAACCCATCCCCTGCCCAATGAAACCATTACCGTGATTCTGAACGGCCACAATGAGGTCGGCCCAGACGGCAGATTGGGCGCCGGCGATCCCGACGGGACCGCTGTCGCTACCTTGGAGAACGACCACGGGATGCTGGTGTGGAGTCTGAACTATGAGAACATCAGCGGCGAGAACATCACCGGCCTGCACATCCATGGCCCCGGCGCCACTCCAACGACCAACCGCGACATTTTTATCAGCTTCCCGCTGCTGATCGACTTTCCGCCTCCTGGCATACCGCTGCCCAATGGAACCATCTTTGGAGTTGTCAGCTCGGCCGACGACCCCGGCCTGCCGACGAAGATGGC
>DASXWB010000988.1:0-2826 GCA_036503915.1 Lacipirellulaceae bacterium
GCAGAAGCCGACGAAGTTCGCGCCGCGCTGAATGTTACTCCGGAGCAGGAGGAAAAGATCGAAGCCATCAACGATGAGCTACGTGAAGCACGTCGCGACGCGTTCAGCAACCGCGAAGGCGATTTCCGCGCAGCTCAGGGCGAAATGGAAAAGCTGAATCAAGAGGCGTCGGCCAAGCTGGCGGAAGTGCTGGACGCGGATCAGCAGAAGCGGCTCCTGGGCATCTCGATTCAGGTCAATGGTGCGGCCGCCTTGAGCGACCCGGCGGTTGCCAAGGAGCTCGAGATCACCGATGAGCAAAAGACGAAGTTGGACGAGGCGCGCGAAAGCAATATGGAGGCAGCACGTGAGGCGTTCCGTGACCTGCGCGATCAAGAGCTCTCTCAAGACGAGATGAGGGCAAAGTTTCAGGAAATTCAACAGGAAGGTGACAAGAAGTTGTTGGCTGTGCTCACGAGCGACCAGCAAGCGAAGCTCAAAGACCTCAAGGGCGATCCGGTTGAAGTCGATATGTCGCAATTCCGTGGCCGTGGCTTTGGCGGCGGCGGCCGTGGCTTCGGCGGCGGTGGCTTCGGCGGCGTTGGTCGCGGCGGCGATGATGGCGAACGTGGACGACGCGGCCGTCGTAACCGCGACAACGCCGACAATGAAAGCAATAACTGAAAACTGCTTTTGAATTCCGCTCACGCAGAGGCCCAGAGTTCGCGGAGGGAGTTTCATACATTTCCCTCAGCGTCCTCGGCGCCTCTGCGTGAGACTCTATTGTCCACGCGCAGGCTTGGCTACTCTCTTTTTTCCGCTCGGCTGGAAGCTATTTTCCTAGCGGGGCGAATCAACGGTTCAAGTTTGAACTATCTCCGTCCGAAAAATGCTTAGGCGAAGTTTTCTCGTCTGAACGCTTTGCGCCTGACATTTTCGTCTCGCAGCCACCTAGAGCTGCGATCTCATCCAACGCGCCCAGCCAAGGACGGCTAGCGGTGACAGCAGCTGACTTCCATTCGGACGGCGTCCAGAAAAACGTCGATGCGCCGTCCGCAGGCAACTCGGATTTGAGCCGGATCAGTTTCACGTGCCGCTCGGCCGCGGACGGCCGGCGCGCGATTCGGGCCCTGGGCGAATGGTCTGGACGGTTTGAGCTCAGTGAGCCGGAGTTTCAGATTCTGTGGTATTTGAAGTCGGCTTCGGGCGACGGATGCGATCAGACGACGATCGCCCGGCAGCTCGCATGTTCGCCGGCCCAAGTTAGCGCGACGGTCGAGCGGATGCGAGCCGAGGAATGGATCACGCAGAAAAACGCGCTGGGCGATCGCCGGCGGCGCCTTTGGCAGCTCTCGGCAAACGGCGAAAAACTACTTGCGCAAATGCTCGGCGCGGCCGATCAGCTGCGCTTCCCGACAACGCTCACCGATGAGTATGCGCCCGTCCCTGATCATGGAAGGGAGGCCGCATGAACAGGAACTCGCACCTGCAGGCGCAGAGTTGGCGCAAGCGCATGCATTTCGTTTGCTCGATGCTGCTCATGGCCCTATTGGGGTCGAGCCTCGCATCGACCTCCGGCTGCACACGCGCCTACTATCGCCAGCAAGCCGACGATGAAGTGAACTGCATCATTGACAACAAGGCGATGGCCATCGGCAGCCAGCCGGGACAGTTCCGCATGGATATCGATCCGCGGTCGCGAATGTATGACGGCAACGACCCGGATTGCCCGCCGATGCCCCCGGACGACCCGGCGTCGCACCGGTTAATGCACTGCGTCGATTGCAAGCCCGGCTCTCCGTGCTGGCGGCACTTGGACAGGACTCCCTACACGGACAATCCGGAGTGGCAGCAGCACCTGCCGCGCGATGAAGAGGGGAACATCGTGCTGGACTTGACCGGCGCCGTGCAGCTGGCTCTGCTTCAGTCGCCCAACTATCAGCAGCAATTGGAGACTCTGTATTTGTCCGGGCTGGATGTGACGTTCGAGCGTTTCCGCTTCGACACGCAGTTCTTCGGCGGATCATCGGCGTTCTTCACAACCGGGCCGGGGAATTCGAATGTTCTCACCGTGCAGCCGCTAGGCGGACCGGTGCCCGGCGGCCGTTTGCGGTCCGGCGGTTTCGAGGCGCGAAAGCTGACTGCAACCGGCGGCGAGCTCGTGATCGGCCTGGCCAATTCGTTGATGTGGCAATTCGCTGGCGCGGACGGCTTCACCAGCCGTACCGTGTTGGACTTCGCCATGGTGCAGCCGCTCTTGCGCGCGGGCGGGCGCATCCGGGTGATGGAGCGGCTCACGATCGCGGAGCGCGCTCTCTTGGCCAACGTGCGGCAAATGGAGCACTATCGGCGCGGCTTTTACTTGAGCGTCGTGACGGGCGACGATCCGGGCCAGGGGCCGAATCGGCGCGGCGGTTTCTTTGGGGGCAGCGGTTTGGAAGGCTTTACGGGCGTTGGCGGCGGCGGCTTCGGACGGGTGGGCGAATTCGGGGGCGGCTTCGGCGGGCAAGGCTTCGGTTTCACCGGCGGGGCCGGCGCGCAGCAAGCCGGCGGCTATCTTGGCTTGCTTCAAACCGCGCAGGTGATCCGCAACCAATATTCGAACATCGCCGGGCTGGGCGACAGCGTCGAGCAACTTCAGGCGGCCTACGAAGCTGGCCGCATCGACCGATTCCAGGTCGATCTGGCGCGTCAAGCCTTATACCACGCGCAAAGCCAGCTACTCAATTCCGAAGCGATTTACGAGGAGACCCTAGACAACTTCAAGCTGCAGCACGGCCTGCCGCCGGATTTGCCCGTCAAGATCTCGGACCCGACGCTGGACCGCTTCAATTTGCTGGACCCTGA
>DASXWB010000989.1:0-4137 GCA_036503915.1 Lacipirellulaceae bacterium
GGCGATATTAAGCCGCGGTCATTCGCCGACTACTTTGCAACGAGCGAAACAATCGTCGGCGCCTTCGGCCGCAATCGACTGGTCGATGACCTAGCCGCCGATGACTTTCAGGCGCTGCGCGCTAGTTTTGCAAAGCGCTACGGCGTCCACCGGCTTGGCAACGAAGTGCAACGCACGCGCACCGTGTTCAAGTACGGCTACGATGCCGGGCTGATCGACAAGCCGATACGCTTCGGGCCGACGTTCAAGCGGCCCGCGACTCGCATCCTGCGGGCGCACCGTCAAAAGAACGGCAAGCGCATGTTTGAGGCGTCTGAGCTCCGCGCCATCATCGAAAACGCCGACCAGCCGCTTAAAGCGATGATCCTACTCGGCATCAACTGCGGCTTCGGCAATCAGGATTGCGGCACGCTACCTGAATCCGCGCTCGACTTGGATAATGGATGGGTCGATTTCCCGCGGCCAAAGACAGCCGTTGAGCGACGCTGCCCATTGTGGCCGGAAACCATGAAGGCGATACGCGAGGCCGTGCAGAAGCGCCCCAAGGCAAAGCGGTCCGAGCATTCCAAGCTGGTATTCGTTACTCGCTATGGCCAGCCGTGGGCGAAAGAAAACGGTATTGTCGAAACTAAAGACGGCGATTCAGTAAAGACGACAACGCCAGTCGATAGCCCGGTCACAAAGGAAATGCGCAAGGTGCTAGACGCGCTGGGGCTGTATCGGCCGGGCCTTGGCTTCTACGCGCTTCGCCACACTTTTGAGACTGTGGCTGGCGGCTCGCGCGATCAAGTTGCCGTCGATCATATCATGGGCCACGTCGATTCGAGTATGGCCGGTACTTATCGAGAAGCGATCGAGGATAAGCGGCTGCTGGCCGTGACGAATCATGTTCGCAAGTGGCTGTATCCGCCGAAGAAGAAGTAGGCGCGGAACGAGCTGCATTGTGGGGTGCTTTGTCGTCCGCGAGGCGATCCCGCTTCAAACGACATCGACCATTTGATTCAGGAATGTTTTTCGCGCTCAGCGCAAGTCAGAAAACCTCAAGCTGGTTTCTAGATTTTCTAAGAAGGACTTCGCAGCCAGCGCAGGTTTTTTTTGCAGCTTGGCACCAGCGACGGTCTTGATGTCGTGCCAGACGCGACTCCAGATTGCCCCGTCAAACGACTGCGGAGGATGCTTGGAATCAGGCATACGAGCTGCCAAAGCGAAACGGCGAAAGCCGATCAAAGACGCGCCCGCGCGCCGCTCAGCCGACAAAGCAATTGGCGCGCGGGCAACGCACAGAGGGTTTCATTATCGGCGATGCGATTTTGCTGAAAAGTACCCTGAATCAGCAGAGTTAGAAACGATTGGGCCTTTGGGCCTATGCCCCATCGAGTCCGTCGAACAAATCCTGCTGGCCTGGGGCGCAGTCCAGTCCGGTCAGCAGCACGCGCTGCTGGCTCCGCTCGTTGTTGTGGATCGGCTCCGGCGCCTTCGAGCCAGTGGCCGGTTGATGGGCCAGCGCGAACGCTGCCTTGAGTCCGTCGATGTCGTCTGGCTCGATGCCTGAGAAGTCACCCCCAATGCGCTTTGTGAACTGCGGCAGGCCTCGGTCGGCCTTTCCGGCTCGGTATCCATCGGAGTAAGCGCCGGGCTCGCGATCCTGGCGGCAGTTGCCGTCGAGGCCATCGCGGTATCCGTCGAAGTATGGGCCGGTCATGATTCGCGCCCTCCGCATATCGGGGTCATTCCGTCCTCGCCAGCGCGCCACTTGCACTTGAGCCAGCCGGGATTGTCGGCCGACTCGCGCACCGAGGGAATATCCCGCTGATTATTCCCCTCCCTTACTCCCTCAACTTTTGAGTTTCGCACCCGATTCGAGTTTGCAAAATGAAATTCTCAAACAGCGTCATCAAACGACATTGGCCACCATTGCGATGAACGGAAATTGGCGGTCCAGCCGAAGGGCCTTGGGACGGACAACCTACGAGCACGAGGATTTGGAGGAGAAGTGGGTCATGGTCCGCTTTTCAGGTGCGGAGAGGATGTCGCCGAAAGGTTCAATTAAGTCCACTATGGAAATCGATGGAACTTCGGCCCTGGCAGGTGCGACGCTGCCGCGCGGAATCTCGACGGGTAGGTGTGAGATTGGACTCGATTGGTCCTGTGCCAGCGACGGTTGAAGTGCGGGATGAATGCCCGATTCGCCGTGCATTTGCGGCCGGGGCGTTGAAAAATGTAAAAACTCGCGGGTGACAGCCGGCAGAAAAAGCAAGATTTAGACCGCCCGCTAGGTGGCAAGTAAATTGCTATTCCGCATCTGCCGCCGCGCGCCGATTGAGGTGAGTTCTTATACTACCTTCCGAATTAAATGCGGAATACGATGCCATGAGGGTGAACGATGAGTGATTCCATCGCAAACCGCTCGCTCCCCGAGCATCCCGAAGACGCGCGAAGGCGTTTACGCGAACTGAACGTATGGCCGGGCGATGCCAAGTCGCTGTTCGATAAGGAAAGGCAGGCCCGTTACTTCGTGTATCGCAAGGGCGGAACGAAGCCGACACTGAATCAAACGATCGAGGCCAATTACGGGGCCTGGATGGCCGTGTTCGCCAAGTGGCCGTCGCCTGCAGGGGCAAGGCCGTGTGATTCGCTGTCCGAGTACCTGAGCCACGAGACACCATGTGCCCGCCGAACACCTAAGCTCACTGCCGAAGCGCAGCGTCGCTTCGACTCTATTAAGAAGGCGGCCGATCATGGCCAGGAGATTCAGTGGGTATATTCCAACATCAGCAACAAGCTGGTGGACCCTTTGGAATGTCCAAGTCGAGGTGCCTGGGATCTGCTTCTGATGGCGCGTAAAAACCGAAAATGGTTCTACGAGAAAATCTACAAGTCGTTCGCGATCGAGGCGGAAAAACGCAAGGCTAAACGGGAAGGGCAGGACGACATTAACGAGCCATCGCCGAGGGAAAGGTTGGCGGTCGAGGACATGGAAAGGATGCTCAGCGATCTCAAGGCTCAAGCTGAGCGCGTGGTGTGTCCGGAGTGCGGGGCGATCGTGCAGGGGTCGGCAGCCTAAGTCCGGCGGTTTAGCGTAGTCTGAAGAGATAAGTGCATGCGATTCAGCATAACAGCACTATCGTCGTTTACTGCGTTGGCCGCCGTCGCGTGCTTCAATTGATGGCGCCGCTGACAAGGCGCCAGCCCCAATTCAGCCGCCTTCGCGTTTAGCAGCTCCCGCAGGGCTTTGATGGACGCGTACGCCGTCGCCGTATCCTCAACCGCTTTGATCCACGCAGCGCATACCGGGTACTTCGGCAGCGGCCGTTCGAAATGAATCTTCGGCGCGATGACCCAGAGACGGTCACCGACGTCGTACATCTTTGCCTCGACCTCGGCAACCTTGCGAGCCATCGATCGTTTGCGTCCTGGCATGGTAGATCGTCCGGCGAATTTGGGCGCTATTTGCGAATGAAGCTACAACCGTCGGAAACCACTTCCGTAATGTCCTGCCAGCGTAATTGCATTATTGCTCTACGCTTGCAGTCCATCAGTCATTATCTGGCCATTTTAAGTCTCTTTCAATTTCACTTATGCGTTCGCGATATTTCTTGTTCAAATGCCGTTGTAGCGCACTACCTAAATGATCGTACACTGGATCGATCCACAGCGAATCGCCCTTCGTTCCAACGAATTTGACGTCGTCGAGTTGAAGAAGCGAATCAACACTGCACCATAAAGCGGCTCCATGCAGACGTGGAATCGATTCGATGATATCTGCCATCGTTTCCTGTAGTTGGAATCGCTGCAAGGCATGGCCAGCCACATGTCGCACGCGGTACAGCCGATCAGCCCGCAGAATAGAACAGAGCTGATCATACATGTATGGCGGCCCAACCCATCCAGCGATTTCGGCGGCAGCGCATCGCTGAGTCAGGTCGCCGTCGGCAAGCCATCGGCTCACAACTTCAGCAAGCGTCGAACTATGTTTGCCTCTACGAAGTGCCAGCCCGATGCCGCGGCGTACGAGCTTGGACTGTTCCGTCAAGAATATACTGACGAGCGGCACCACTGCTTTCTCGGCGTCTAATTCAATCAACAAAGCTGGGTACCGGTGGCGATCATGCTTTCCGTCTCGAAGCGCTCGCAAAG
>DASXWB010000990.1:0-9734 GCA_036503915.1 Lacipirellulaceae bacterium
CTCGGCCGCTTTGTTGACGTAGAACCAGGCATGATCGAGGTTCAGGTTATGGGGCAGATCGTTGAACGACCGCTCATCGCCGCGGTCGAACGACAGCCGCTCGTTGTGATTGTACCAGCCGAACGAGAACCAGCCGCCGTACTCGGGGCCGTCGCAGCAATTAGGCGTCAGGCAGCTGCTCAACGTCCAGGCATCGCCCAGGCAGCAGTCGCCCAGGCAGTTGCCCCAGCCGCTGTCGCAGCAGCCATCGTTGTTGCAGCCGCAATCGCCGTAGCCGTTCTGGCAGCCGTACGGCGAGCCGCCGGCATGGTCGCCTTCGACCACAACGCCTTCAGCCTCATCGGAATGCTCGCCATCGCGCTCCGGCGCCATAGGCGCCGCGGGCGGTGCGGCAGGCTCGTCCTGGTCGTAGTAGCCGGCTTGCTGTGGCGGAATTAATTCTTCGGGTTGGCGTAGCGCCGGCCGGGCTGCAATGCGCTCTGACGCGGCCGCCAGGGATTCAGGCTGCTGAATCCCAGTTGCTACGGATCCCTGTTGCGGTGCTACGGGCGTGAAGGCCGTGGGCTGCTTGAGGCTCGTGGTGACGGCCTGGCCGAAGGCGGCGCCGTCGACGATCGTCACGATGGCCAATGCGGTTGCCAATTTGGAGAGTTTCATGGTGTGGATACTCCGACAGGGTACGGGACGCCTGGATCGCGCGCGGTCAGAACGCGCCCGCGCGGCGACCGTCAGGAATTCGCGGAAGGTGGGAAGCGAGGTAGGAACCGATGGCAGGCGCCGGGCATCGCGCTGTGCCGCGGCTTATTGGTAGCTTCGGTAACGCCCGCGGCGATGAATCACCTGAACTGGCGCAAATCGGGCGATGCGGGCTGTGCTAGTTGCACGAATGTCAAACCTTGCGGTCTGCGAAAAGCATGCAGGCAACTGACACATAGCCGCCCATCTCGCCGCAGCGAGTCGCGGTGGCGACTTGGGCCGACTCATGGCGCGGGCCTATACAGCGAGTAATTCCGGCAGCTAACGGCGGCGACCACTCGACCTAGAACGCCTGATCGCCTAACGATTGGTTGTCAATGATCGAAACACCGAAAGCTCGGCTTGCTGCTGGCCTTGAATTTCGCCCCAGCAAATTTTTTTCTTTTTTTCGTGGGGCGAAATTCGGTGAATTTCGCCCCACCGCGCCCGCGCAACTCGGTTGCGGGTCAGTAGTTAGTGTGTGACAGTGGGGCGAAATTGTCTGAATTTCGCCTCGGGGGGGTGACAAAATTCGTCCCAGGTGGGGCGAAATTCGTCGGTTCCGGCTGCGCGGATTGCCCCGCTCGGGTGCCACTGGCTTCGCCAGTGGCAAACCAATCATCAGCGAATGCGCGGCGATCGAGTCGAGCAAACATCCGCTTGTACTGGAACTCAAGATGCTGGGCATCGGACTGACGCGACCTTGAGCGCAAGGCCCTGGCATCAAAGACACTGTGTGTCTTGTCGAAGGCGCTCAAAACTTGCCCATCTTATTAAGGCGATCAGATGTCCAAAATTCCCCCCACCTACTTTTGGACACCTGATGTCGCTTTGGCATAGATGCGCAAAACTCGCTGGCGTGGGTATTGCGCACCTGTAGCGATTTGGACACACCGAGAATCGATCTCCCCTTCGGCAGGCTCAGGTCGGGCGGTAGGCGCGCACCCTTAGCGCAGGCGGAAGTCGGGAGCCGACGGACAAGACAGGCATGCAAAGTCCACTTATCTAGCTAAGAGCTAACAGCTAATAGCTGACAGCTTCTCGTACAAATTTTCAAAGAACAAACCGCGATGTGCAGATCGCGGCTGTGGGACCTAGCGTGGACGCATTATATCACACTAAGTGTACATTTGTCTATATTCTTTCGGCCAGGCGAAGAAAAAAATGGGTGGCTGAGGCCCGTGCCCCAGCCACAGCGAAATAACCGCCGTAAAATGGCGGTAACGCTAATTGCAAACTTGCTCGCCGGACACGTGCGTGACGTCCACCGTAGTAACTCTTAACAGATTCTGTTCACGCAGTGGCGCCGCGGGCGCCGAGACGTGGTTGTGACGCGTTGCTGGCGCAGTCGCCCACGCGATGTAGTTTGATGCTTTCCAATGTGACGAATTCATTGATATCCGCGGGGCGGCGAGTTAGGTTGTAAACTGTTCCTGTCGTAAGCGCGGCTAGTTCTCTTCCGTGTTCGGAGGTCATAGCCAATGTTCGTAAACCGTTTAATTCAGTGCATTGTTCTCCCTTCGCTGTTGGGTGCCATAGATGCGGAAGCCCGTGCTGAGCCGATGCTGCTGCTTGAAATCCATCAGGTTGGTAGCAATAGCAATATCAGCTTCATTGGCCAGCCCCTTTACATGGCCTTTGTCGCTAGAGCTGATGCCGGAATGGACCCAGTTAGATTTGAAGGAACATATGACGCGGATGATGTTGGGGTGACATTCAGCGCCACGCCCGAAATGGTTGAGTCGATCGAGTTTGCCTTGACTCAACCGACCGGCCGATTCTCGCTGGATATCTCGTCGTTCGCACCAAGCGCGCATCCTGTCGACGCACTTTGGTTGTCCGCCGTAAGCGACCTCTCGATTCAGCAGTTTGTGCCCCGACTTGGCCACGGTCTGTTGGGATATGATCTTAAGACGATCACGCAGACAATTGATAGAATCGAATATCAAATGAGCGGCCGTAACATCGTCAGCTTCCAAGAGCAGACGATTCGTTTCTATGGACAGCCTGTGCCGGAGCCCACGACTACTCTGTTGCTGCTGTGTTGCCATGCGTTCGTGTTGGCGATTTGGAGGTGACTGACAATGTGCACTCGCATTGCTGCGCGATGTTTTGCCGTCACTTTGTCGGTGTTTGTCGGTACGGAGCTCCGTGCCGAACCGATGCTGCTGTTGGAAATCCACCAGATGGGCAGCAGCAGCAACTTGAGCTTTATTGGACAGCCACTCTATATGGCGTTCGTCGTTCATAGCATGCCAGGACAGATTTCTGTTGGACCGGCCGGAGCGTACGACCCGGATGATGTTGGAATGACATTCAATGCCACGCCCGAACAGGTCGACGCAGTCGAATTCCATTTGAGCCAACCAACCGGTCGTTTCATTCTCGATATTTCTTCGTTTGCTGCGCGCACTCATCTTGCTGATGAATTGTGGCGTACTAATTGGGATCCTCAGTCGAGCGATATCAACGTTCAGCAGTTCGTCCCACGGTTCGGGCTCGGTCTCACCGGTTTCGATCTCACGGCAGTGACACAGACCGTTGATCGGATCGAATATTTCATGCTCGGTCGTGACATCAACAGTCAGCAGGAACAAACGATCCGCATTTACGGCCAGCCCATACCCGAACCGGCGTCGGTTTTTCTTGCAGTTCTCCATTCTCTAGTATGCTGTGCCACCTACGGCCGGTACGGTCGTGTTCGTGGCTTCATCGATTAGCGTGATCGAGTTCTTCGTACCGTCCCAGCCGGCCGGTATGTTGACGTACCGCGCGATGTTTGTGGGGTCGAATCCTGTCGTCCCATCGAGACCTACCTAGTCATCGCTGTGGCCGCGGATCGTCACATGGACACCCTCGATTGCTGCACTGTCGATCTTCAGGAATACGTCGCCAGCGTGCTCAAATCCCCAAATCGACACGTCGGCATCGAATCTTTGCACAGCGCCAACGAGGTGAATCCCGCACGCTTGGTCGGCGGGGTGGAGGAAATCCGATATCCGGCAGTTCATGACCCGATTGTTGTCGCCCGAGACTTTGATCGCCGTTGCGGGTCCATTTCCAGTTCCAGGCGTGGCGGGACTTTTGAAGTTCGACAGCCAAAACGTGCTGTCAACGATTGAGTTGCGGAAGCTCGTGATCTCAACGCTCCGCACATCATTCCATGGCGCCTGGTTTGTCGCGTATGGCAAATTGAATGTGGATCCGATGAGGGTGTTTTCTGTTCCCTCGATCAACATGGCGCGACGGTTGTTTCGCTGGCAGTACAAGCCGTAGAACGTGCAAAAGTCGGCGTCTGGGACGCCAACGTAGCCATAATGAGAATCCGCGAATGTGTCTCCAATGGAGCGGAATCCGTCGCTGCCGTTGTTGTAGACGGCGGTACCATCGTTGTCGCTGTTGGCCATTCCATAGTAGTGGTTGTACGCGCTGACGTTGTGGCCGACGCCAGCTGGGAGGAACAGGCCATAGTCGCGACAACCTTGAATCGTGTTGTCGATGATCTTTTGATCGCCTGAACCAAGCCGAATGCCGACATGGCAAAGCGCGACCGTATTGCCGGTGATTTGATGTGTGGCGGATCCTCCCAATGCCGGATCAAATTGCGTTTCTATTCCGACGCCCTTCCATCCAGTAATGCGGCAGAATCGCACGGCGGGACGGTGCGCCGCAATCAGAATTGCATGAGCTACGTCCGGGTCTTAGCTCGTGAACCGGAAGAGTTTCACGCAGCGGCGCAGAGAAAGCAGAGGTAGCGGTGAGAGAGTGCGCGTTGACTTGCGAAACGCGCGCGGGACACTCAGCTTAGTACTTCATTGCTTCGGCATGCCTCATACGGCGTGCGACCCGTGGGGCCCTTGCTTGCCAACGTTATGCAAGTGCGTGCATCATTGCCGTCCCGTTAGGGACGGATCGAGAATAGCCCAGCACTTTCAGTGCTGGGTACCTGGTGTCATTTAAACCCGCAAGTCCCGTAGGGACGGCCGAACCTATGCGATCCATCGGTCAGTCGTCCCTACGGGACTCACATCGGTGCTCGTGCCACTTGTACCCAGCACTGGAAGTGCTGGGCTATTATCACGTGCCCTACGGGGCACAGTTGTTGCGATGCGGGCTGCAATCCCCTCCATGGCCCTCCCCGCAAGGGGGAAGGAACAGGACCAGCAGGGCTGAAGAATTACTTGGGCCAGAGTCGCTTGGTTTCGCCGGTGGTGGAGTCGATCGTGGTGATTGTGTTCGATGGGTCGAGGTCGTCGGGGAACGTCGTGTATGTTTGAGTTGGCCCGCGGATGACCCACGTCGTGCCTTTGCTCGCTCGCGCGGCGGCGTCGATGACGACGGCCGCATCGCCCGGGTCGTCGAAGCCGTAGACGAAGAGCTCGAAGCGCCCGCCGAAGATCGGTTCAGTGACCCAGATGCCTTTTTCGCCCGCGACTTCGGGGTGGCCGTGGATGCGCGTTTCGAGGACGCAGTCGTCGGCGCCCCAACTTGGATCCGCATCTTCGCGGCCCATCTTGATGGCGGCGGTCGCGGAGCCGGTGGCTTCTTCATTCGGGTTTTGATTCCAGTTCATGTCGATATGGCCGCCGATGATCGTAGAGCGCGGTCCGGTGATCTCGACGCCGACTTTATCGCGCCAGACGGAGCCGTTTTTCCAGACATCAATCACCGGGTTGGTGATGTGCGTCGGGGCCCGAAGCCACATGTTGCGAACCATGCAGTGGATGCTGGTGGGATTCGTGAAGCGTGCGTTGTAGGCGCCGAGGCCGCCGAGGTAACCGTATTGGGCGTCGGAAAATTCATCCTGCGTGCTGGAATAGCGGATGCCGTTCTCGTTGTAGATGGCCGCGTAGTGGCCGTAGAAGTGATTGTGGTTCGACTGCACGTTGCCCGGGCCGTAAGGTGAGTTGGTGATCCAGAGTCCATAATCGCGGCACGCAGCGACGACGTTGCCGTGCAGCCGCGTATCGCTGTTCATCACCTTGATGCCCGTGAAGCAATGGGTGATGAGGTTGCGGTTAATTTGTACGGCGTTGGCGTTAAGTCCGTCGTTCACTGCACTGTGCTGGCCTTGAGCGCCGACGCCATGAAAGCTCTGGATGACGCAGTCGGTGATCGAGCAATCGGCGCCGTCCAGCTTTACCCCGTCGGCAATCACCGGCATCTGGTCTGGATGGCCTGGCGGGTGATCGAAGTCGGGGCGTCGGCCGCCCTTGATCGTGATGTTGGAGACAGTTGGCCGCAGCACGCCGCCGGAGCCATACCGGGCATTGGTGATGAATACGCCGGTGACGTTGGATTGGGCGGTTAATTCCGACAAGCGGCCGAGCCCCGAGACGCCTTTGTTGTCGGATGGAATCATGATTCTGGCCTTAGTTTGCGCAGTGGCGCCGAAGGTGAGGCGGTTGTCGATCGCTTTGGCGTCGAGCGACGCCCGCTGGGCTTGCGCGGTTGAGGCGCTGGTCGCGAAGAGAGTGACGATGAGAAAACGGCGCAATGGCATGGTATGGCCTCTTACGTGTTAGAAAGTTAGGCGGACGCGACGCGCTGCCGCGCAATTGCTGGCGCACGGCCGTGTGTATAGTGTTCTTGTGTACACTAAATGCCGGCCGGATGCAAGAGACGCGGCGCAATTTTTTGACAAAAATCTAAACCGCAAGCGGAGTTGAGAAATACTGGCCGAACCGTCTCCTCTGGCCCTCTCCTAACGAAGAGAATTTCTTTACACCTAGCGTTTGTGCAATTGCGAGATAGGGTCGAGGGGCGAGAGGAGCAGGTTCGCGCGGCTGGCCGCGCTGCGCTTTGGGAGGCGCGAAATCAGCTCGCGGTAGTTGGCGTCCGGATATTTGGCGGCCGCTTTGTATAGCAACGGATGGAGCAGGTCGGCGTCAAACCCATTGATTTGCTGATACGTCCACGTTCGTTCTTGAGTGGCGAAGGGGGCGAGGAAGTCGAGGGCGGCGCGGATACTTGCACCGCCTTCGCTTTTGAAATTCCAGAGGTCCACGTCGACGTGCTCGGCGAGTCGCGCGAGCGTCATGAGGCCAGCCAGGTTTCCGACGCTATAGCTCCAGGCCTTGGTTCGGGCCAGCTCGAGGGGCTGGCGGCCGTCGGGCGCGACTTGGACGGCGATGCGCTTCTGGCCGGCCTCGCGCAGGACCTTGGCGGCTAAATCTCGCTTATCTAGAAACAGCGCGAACGAGGCGATTTGCACGTCATAGTACGTGCCGTGGTTGTTTTTGGCGGCGGCCTCCTCGCGGCCATTTTCGCTTTCGAGCATCCAATTGAGGAACGCCGCAAACCATTGCTGCATGCCGCGGCGATCGGCTTCCGTCCAGCTGGCGGAACTTTCGATGAGGCCGACGGAGTCGACAACGCGAGAGAACATGCGCGTCTCAATGAGTCCGACGCCGCGGCCCGTGTTGATGCCCGGGATGCCCTGGCCGAATCGCAAGTTGGGATTCATGCGCGTGGCCGGATCGTGAAACCACGTGCGCACCAGCAGCGCGGCGCGGTCGGCGTAGCGCTTGTCGCCGGTGAAGTACCAGGCCAGCGCGAGTGCATCGACCGCGTCGGCGAATTCGCCGAGGTCGAGGCGGTTACGGATTTTGTAGATTTCCGGGTTGCGCTCGCCGTCGCGGCGGATGTACGGCAAACCGGTGGGCGATTTTGGATCAGGCCACCAGTACGGTGCGAGGCTCAGGTAGTCGTGCTTGTTGCCGCTGGGAGGGAGGACGTCTTTGTTGACGACGGAGAACGGGCCGGCATCGAGCGCAGCATCGGCATCCCGCTTGAGCTGTTCCAAGGCCGGCGCGAGCGTCTGGTCGCCGGAGCGGAGCTTGTCGCGCGTGGCCTTCAATTGTGCGGAGTCGAGGATGAAGACGCGGAGCTCAGCGGCCCGGGTGCGCTGAGTCGAATGCGACGTAAGCGCCAGGCCGATCACAACGGCGATTGCCAGACAACGAATGGCGCGAGTAGATCCCACGACAGTTGGCGTTTTGGCTGATGGATTAGGCGATTCGGCGCATTGTAGTCGAAAATCGGTTAAACGGTGATGAACAAAATGGCTCGCTGCGCAACGGGCCACTTCTTGGCAAAATCGCACTGGGCATTCTGGGTAGAAATACGGCGGGAAAGAGACGTGGCACGTGTGCCAGGCTCGCATTCTGGTTCACGGTTTTACGAAGCGTCCGACGAAGCCGCCGCCATTGCGCATTTCGATTTTCAGCGTGTCGCCATGCTGGACGCTGGCATCCTCGAGCCTGACGGCGGCGTCGCTTTCCATGTCGTCGCGCACGAGCGACGCTTTGTAGACGCCTTCGCCCAGGAACGAGAGCGGCACGCTGATCGTGCTGCCTTCGCTGCCGCACATCACGGCCAGCATCCACATCTGGCCCTTGCGGCGGGCGAAGATCGACAGCTCGCCGATTCGCGATTCCGGCAAGACGATCGTTTCGTCCCACACAGCGGGGATGCTTTTGATCACGTCGACTGCCGGATTGTCGAGGACGCTTTGCGGATGGGCCGCGATGGTGAGGATCGGGCTGTGGAACGTGGCAAGGCAGGCGATCTGGTGCGCCCAGGACGAGTCGCCGCGCCGCTCGCTAAACACCATCGTGGTGTAATCGCAGGGCCCGGCCAGGTAGCGCGTGAACGGCAGAATTGTCTCGTGCCGCGCGCGCTCGCGCAGCGAGCGGGATTCCATGCCGCGCACCGCTTCGCGGAGCATGTCGTTCGGCCACGTGCGCAGCCGGCCGGTCGGCTTGTTGGCCCCGTGGAAGTCGATCACGAGATTGTGCTTGGCCGCCACTTCGAGCAGTTCTTCGTACTGGTCGACGCCTTCCTTGGCCTCCTGATCGATGAAATCGATCTTCGCGCCGGCCGCGCCCAGCCGGGCGAGTCGGCCGAAGAATTCCTCGCAGTCTTCCGGCGTGCGTAGGTCGCGGCTATGCCGCCAGAACAGCGCCCGCACGCCCTGCTCCTTGGAGTAGTCGACGAAATCACGAATCTCATCGTCCGACCAGCCGTAGGCGAAGCCCTCGAGGATGTGATACGTCGCGCCAATCTCGCCGGCCATGCGCGAGAAATTTTTCATGTGCTCAAGCCGGCTGCGACCCGCGCGCGGGGCGTAATCGCCGTCGACGTAGTCCCACACGGCGAGGCCCGGCGCAACCCAATCGGTATTCATGCCCTCGGGAAAGAACTCCGGCTCGGCAGGCGGGCAAAGGCTCGGCAGGATGTCGCTGTTCACCAGCGAGTTGAGGTCGCGCGCCGCGATCACGACTCGCCATGGCGTGGTGATGATTCCCCGAACGGCAGCGGGTTTGGCAAGCCGCTTGCCCTCATCGCGGCCGTAGCGCAACTCGTAGGGATAATTGAGCGGCTGGCGGTGCCCCAAGCCGACGATCCAGCCGCGCCGGCCGTCGGCCTCGAGCGCCATGCCGGCGTAATTCACCAGGTTCGCTTCCGTGATTGAGCCGTAGCCGGCGCCGTTTGGCAGCTCGAATGTCAGCGGCGGGCCAGCCCATTGTCCGGGTTTCACATCGTCGATGACCTCTCGCTCGTAGGCCGCCTCGTAGTGGCCGTCGAGGTCGTGGAACCAGACAGTACTGCCTGCCGGCAGCACGAAATTCGAATACTCGTCGGGAACTCGGGTAGTCGCATCGTCGACGGGAACATCAAAGCGATAGGCCACGCCGTCGTCGAACGCGCGCACCTCGAGCGTGTAATTTGTGTTGCTCAAATCGTGATTGAGCGCGATGCGCGCGCCGCGGCAGTTGTTTACCGCCGTGCTGTGCGCGCCGTGCCACGGATACGTCTCGCTGATTTCATACGTTTCGACTTTCCCGAGTACAACGCCGGAGGGCAGATCAAAGCCGTCGACGGTCATTCGCAGCGTGGAAGGCTCGATGACGGTGACGTCGCCCATTTTCACGGTGAAGGTGAGCCGCTCGGCGTTGGGCAGCAGGACGAAGCGGACCCGGCTGTTGGGGCTGGCG
>DASXWB010000991.1:0-2730 GCA_036503915.1 Lacipirellulaceae bacterium
TGCGAGAAGTACAGCATTCCAAAAAGAACGGACAAGCCAAGGACGCGCTTGCGGTCACTAGCAAATGACGGTTTGGCAGACTGTTCAGCTTCTATGTAACTCATCTCGCATGAAACGCCCAGCCTGGCCCTGGATCCTCTGCGTTTACAGGATATCCCGGTCCCGAGGCGATCTGTAACTTAAACTGTCTAACAGAATGAATAAACCGCCAAGAACACCAAGATCGCCAAGTAAAGACCATAGGCCGTTAGGATTTCTTGGCGCACTTGGTGTCCTTGGCGGTTTTATTTTGTTAGGTGCTCTTAATGGTTAACAGCCGGCAATTGATAGGATTGCCTGCACGCATGGGCCGTCAAAGAATGTGTATGTCGCAATGTAGAGCCAGGCGCAAATGCATCGCATCTTCATCCTCTCACCGGCCAGTACGAATGGGAAGCGTGCGGCAATCTTAATGAGCGACCGGGCGGATTTTGATCTGGCAAGGCGATTGCGTAGTCGCGATGGCGCTCCGCTTTGGGAAGTGTTCTCCTTCCTGAGCGGCCTCTATTTTCGCGGCAAATTCACCTACAGCAAACATTTTGGTCGCGCGCCGGATGACGTCGCTGCGCAATATGTCATCACTTCCGACGCCGGATTAATGAACTGCGACGAATCTGTTTCACTTGAGCGCTTAAAAGACTTCGGTCAGGTGCCAATTGATCTTCTGGAGCCCAGATATACTCGGCCACTCCGCGAGAGCGTCAATTCGCTGGAACTGAGCCTTCCAGCCAATTGCGATGTAGTTTTGTTGGGCAGCATTGCGACGAATAAATACACCGACCTACTTATTCAAAGCTTTGGCGAAAGATTGCGGTTCCCGCGAGAATTCATCGGACGCGGCGATTTGAGTCGCGGCGGTTTGTTGCTGCGCGCGGTAAAGGCAGACAGCGAGCTTGAGTATGTTGCGCTTACGGCTGCGGAATCACGACGTGGTCCTCGTCCTCCCAAACTGCCCAAGGAAACAATAGCGGTTGACCGGATACCGTTTATTCCCTAATTGCCCGCGCGGATTTAGAATTGCTTTCGTCGTCGTTCCTTCGCCATGGTGCACATCTGCTGCCCAACAATCCAATGCCTAATTTGATCGTACCGTCGGACGCCGTACGTAGCGGGAGAAAAAGCAACGGCCCGGCGCTCGACAAACGCGGCGCATTGGAGCTGCTTGCACCAGCGGGCGATAGGCTCTGTATCACGGCGGCCGTGGAAAATGGCGCGGACGCGGTTTACTTCGGTCTCGAATGCGGATTCAATGCCCGCGGTCGGGCTACAAATCTGCACGTTGATTCCCTGCCCGAGGTCATGGCGTTTCTCCACGAGCGGGGTGTCCGTGGGTACGTCACGCTCAACACCCTGGTCTTCCCGTCGGAACTCAAGGCAATCGAGCAGCATATCATACGGATTACGGAAGCTGGGGTCGACGCGGTGCTTGTGCAGGACCTTGGCTTGGTGCGATTGTTACGATTGGTCAGCCGGGACCTGGCAGTTCATGCGTCAACCCAAATGACGCTCACAAGCGCCGAATGCATCCGGGCGGCCGAGGGCCTGGGTATCGAGCGGGTTGTGCTGGCCCGCGAGCTGTCGATCGCCGAAATTCGCAGGATCCGCGGTCAGACGTCGGTCGAGTTGGAAGTGTTTGTCCACGGCGCTTTGTGCGTGGCCTATTCTGGTCAATGTCTTACCAGCGAGTCGCTCGGCGGCCGGAGTGCCAACCGCGGGCAGTGCGCTCAGGCCTGCCGGTTGCCCTATGAGCTTGTGTGCGATGAGCGCGACGTTGATCTGGGGGACGTCAAATATCTTTTGAGTCCCCAGGACCTGGCCGCGTACCCACTGATACCGGAACTGATCGAGGCCGGCGTGAGCTGCTTCAAGATCGAAGGGCGACTCAAGACGCCAGAGTACGTCGCCAATATCACGCGGCACTACCGCCGCGCCCTCGATGCCGCCGCGGCCGGTCACGAAGCGCAGTTCACCGAGGAAGACGTCACGGAAATGGAACTTTCGTTTTCGCGCGGCTTCTCGCCCGGTTGGCTCGGCGGATGCGATCACAAGATGCTCGTCCCGGGTCTGAGCTCCGCAAAGCGCGGGGTGCTGGTGGGAGAATTGAAGGCGATTCGGGGCCGACGCGTCATCGTTTCCGCCCGGCGGCCGGTGGCGCCGGGAGATGGCGTGGTTTTTGCCGGGAACCGCGAGGAAGGCGACGAGCAAGGGGGGCGCGTTTACGCAATCACGCCGCGCGGTCAATGTGACGTCGAGCTTTCTTTCGGTAAAGGCGCCATTGATTTCACCCGGTTGAAGGTGGGTCAGCAACTTTGGAAAACCGACGACCCCAGGCTGACGGCGAAGTTGCGAAAGTCCTTTACGGGCGGGAAGCAGAGGCGGCGGGTCGGACTGGATCTCATCGTGCACGCTGCCGTCGGCCAGCCGTTACGACTCATCGGGCGAGCCACGAACGGAGCGGTTTGCGATCTTGAGTCCGGCGGGCCGCTGGAGGCAGCGAACAAACATCTGCTTAACCAAGAGATTCTCGAGCAACAATTGGGGCGACTCGGCAAAACGTGTTACGAATTGCGCCATCTTCGCGCCGAAATAGTTGGCGGACCGATGGTGCCGCTGAGCGTGCTCGGCACGCTGCGGCACCGGATGATCGAACAGCTTGCGGAATCCGCAGCATCGCAGCCCGCTCGCCGAGTT
>DASXWB010000992.1:0-6823 GCA_036503915.1 Lacipirellulaceae bacterium
CTCCGTGCCCTCCGACGAGGTACTCACGCTCGTGGAGCAGATTTCAGATCGCATCGGCTTACGACATGGCACGAGCGTGTGCGCAACCTCGACCGACATCGGCCCGATGGTCGTCGGCATACGCCGGCCGACCATCTATCTGCCTGAAACGCTTTTGCACGAGCTGCGTCCACCGCAGCTGGAAGCGATGCTGACCCATGAGCTGGCGCACGTGCGTCGTCGCGACACCTGGGTTGCCGCCCTGCAGCTCGCCGCTCAAACGCTCTGGTGGTTTCATCCCGTGGTGTGGTGGATGAATCGCCAGCTCGTGCGCGAGCGCGAGCGATCGTGCGACGAAGAAGTGGTGGTCAGCTTACAAGGCAAGCGGGCCCAGTATGCCCGCTCACTCCTAAACGTTCTGGAAGCAAAGCATCGGCTCGAGCCGCTGTGGGGTTACCCGGCGGTGCGCCCGGTGGAACTCACGCGTCGACGATTGGAGGAAATCATGAAGCGAAAAAGTATGGTGCATGCTCGTGCCCCGCGATGGTCCTGGATGATTGCGGCCGCGTTGGCAATCATCGTTTTGCCGAGCGCTCGCAGGTCGGCAGTCGCGCAAGAAAGTGAACAAACCAAATCACCGCGCGCGGCGCAAAATGCGCCGCAAGCTGCGGAGCGAAATTCACGCACGAACCGCCCGCCGACGATTCTTTCCTATGGCGACGGCAAAGCCGACGGCAAAAAAAGCTACGGCGGCAACGGCCACATGATCCGCTTCGAGCTGCCCGAGGGCTTTACCAAGGTCCGCGGCATCCGCATCCACGGCTCGCGGTACGGTGTGCCGCAAGCACCGGACGAAGATATTGAAATCACGTTCCTCAGCGAGGACCGCCAGGAAATTCTCGATTCGCAAGGCGCACCGTATCGCTTGTTCAAACGCGGCAAAGAAGCCTGGGTGCGGATCCTGTTCGATGACGAAATCGAGCTGCCGCAAGAATTCTGGATTGCCTTGAACTTCAACGCCCATCAGACCAAGGGCGTCTATGTCAGCTACGATACCAGCACGAAAGGCGAACACTCGCGCGTTGGCCTGCCCGGCGACGAGGAGGAGCCGAAAGAAACCGACTTCGGCGGCGACTGGATGGTGCAGGTCATGCTTGGGAAGTCGACGTAGCGACGGCGCGGAGTTGCGAGACTTTAACCCCCGCCGAGGACATGCAGGTGTCCTCGTTCCTGAGCTTTGCACTTTTTACTCTTCGCCCGAATGAACTTAATGCAAGTGTCAGAATTCGAGCAGTGGGACTTTACGGCGTATTCCACAAAAAGGTGACCATAATAAACCACGCGCTATCAGTGCCGCCGAAATTGTAATGAATTGCCGCAGAAATCGACGGATCATTAGGGTCGGTAGGTTGGTGGATTAATGTTAGGTGGGGTCTCAGACTCCCTTTGTGGATGTCGGTGCGCCACTTATCGATTTCACCGATACCATTGCCGCTCCACTTTTCGTGCAGACTCTTCAAGTGCGCGATTACATCGCTTTCGCTGTACCCGAAGCTCGCAATGTCAATAGTCCTAATTGTGCCGTCTCGTTTGGTCACGTAAGCATCTTTGACGCTATCGAAATCAAATCGCCGTTCGTCTGGAAGAATGAGCGTTAGCGAGACTCCCTCGTCACCAGTTACGTGATAGACGTGCCCTTCTTCTGAGGGACCTGGATCGGGCGGAACCCAAACACCGCCATTGAAAGCTGCGGGTTTCCTGTTGTTAGATAGGTCCCAAACCAAAGGCCTTTTCGGCGGAGCGCCACCAGCGCAACCAAGGACCAGGCAACACAGCAGATTTATCGCGAGGCGCAGAGAGCGAGGCATTGCTCCATTCTACCGCGCGAGCCTGCGGGGCGCGCTGGAATTGATGCCGATATTCAGGTCGATATCTACTTCTTCCATTGCGTCAATCAGGCACGATAGGTTGTGGCAACGAATCCGGGGGATGTTGCGCCTGAACCCAATCCTTGTACAATGGCACTTGATTGACGCGGCATGCGTCAACCCGGCTCGCGAAAGCGCGCCCTGGCCATTCGTACAAGGAGATTAGATCGGTGCCCGCACTCAACAAATACAGTGGTCAAATCACGCAGCCGGCGACCCAAGGCTCGTCGCAGGCGATGCTCTACGCCACCGGCATGACCGAAGAGGACATGCAGAAGCCGCAGGTCGGCATCGCCAGCATGTGGTTCGACGGCAACCCTTGCAACATGCACCTCTTGGACCTCGCCGCCGAGGTCAAAAACGGCATGCAGGCGGCCGGTCTCATTGGGATGCGCTTCAACACCATTGGAGTCTCCGACGGTATCTCGATGGGCACCGACGGCATGAGCTATTCGCTCCCGTCGCGAGACCTCATCGCCGATTCGATTGAAACCGTGATGTGCGCCCAGTGGTACGATGCGTGCATCGTGCTTCCCGGCTGCGACAAGAACATGCCGGGCTCGCTCATCGCGCTTGGCCGGCTCAACCGGCCCGGGTTCATGGTCTACGGCGGCACGATCCGCGCCGGCCTGTCGCTCGAAGGCGAGAAGCTCGATATCGTTTCGGCCTTCACTTGTTATGGCGCGCAGCTGATGGGCAAGATGACCGACGCCAAGCGCCGCGAAGTTGTCCGCCGCGCATGCCCCGGCCCCGGCGCCTGCGGCGGCATGTACACGGCGAACACGATGGCCTCGGCCATCGAAGCCATGGGCATGGCCCTGCCCTACAGCTCCTCGCTGCCAGCGACCGATCCGGCAAAGCTCGATGAATGTCGCCGCGCCGGCGACGTCATCCGGCACTGCATGGAAAAGGACATTAAGCCGCGCGACGTGATGACGCGCGAAGCCTTCGAGAACGCGATGGCGCTCGTCATGGCGGTGGGCGGCTCGACGAACGCCGTCCTGCATCTCATCGCTATGGCCCGGGCTGTCGACGTGCCGCTCATCATCGATGATTTCCAGCGCACAAGCAACCGCGTGCCGTATTTGGCCGATCTGCGGCCCAGCGGCAAGTATGTGCAGGAGGACCTTCACAACGTCGGCGGCACGCCGGCGGTGATGAAGCTGTTGCTTGATGAAGGTCTCATCACGGGCGATTGCCTCACGATCACTGGCAAGACGGTCGCCGAAAACCTGGCCGAGCTGCCCGGCCTGCATCCCGGCCAAGATGTTGTGCGGCCCGTCTCCAATCCGATCAAGGTGACCGGCCACATCCGCATCATGCGCGGCAATTTTTGTCCCGAAGGGGCTGTGGCGAAAATCACCGGCAAGGAGGGCCTGCGATTCACCGGCGTCGCCAATTGCTTCGATTCCGAAGAGGCGATGCTCGCTGCCATGCAGCAGAAAAAAATCAACAAGGGCGACGTCGTGGTGATCCGCTACGAAGGCCCCAAGGGCGGCCCAGGAATGCCGGAAATGCTTTCGCCCACCGGATCGATCGTCGGCGCTGGCCTCGAGAAAGACGTCGCCCTCATTACCGACGGCCGCTTTTCCGGCGGCTCCGCCGGATTCATCGTCGGCCATGTGACGCCGGAGGCGCAAGTCGGCGGACCGATCGCCCTGGTGCGCAACGGCGATCGCATCACGATCGACGCGGAAGCCAACACGATCACGCTCGACGTCTCCGCCGACGAGTTGGCCGGCCGCCGTGCAACATGGATCACCCCGCCCTACAAGGCCACGCGGGGCACGCTTTACAAATACATCAAGAATGTAAAGAGCGCAAGCGAAGGCTGCGTCACAGATGAGTAGTTGCCGGTTTCGCCGGAAAACCGTCGACATCGCCGCACTGCCCTCTGAGTACCGAACGCGCTATAATCGGTGAATAACCGGTTGTACCCACCTTACGAACTCACCGCGTGCCCCGATGCCGACTTCCACTACCGTCAAACCCGCTACGCTTTCTGAATTGCGCGACAGCGGCTGGCAATCCAAGACCGTCAAACAAGAGATTCACGATAATTTTTTGGCCAAGCTGCAAGCCGGCGAGGAACTTTATCCCGGCATCGTCGGCTATGACGACACGGTCATCCCGGAGCTGAATATCGCCGTCCTGGCCCAGCACGACATGCTGTTTCTCGGCGAAAAGGGGCAGGCGAAGAGCCGGCTGATGCGGCTCATGGTCTCGTTCCTCGACGAGGAGATTCCATACATCGACGACCCGCACATTCCGGTGCACGACGACCCCTACCGCCCGATCACGCGCCGTGGCCGGCAACTCGTGTCGAGCGTTCCTGCGGATGAAGTTCCAATCGCCTGGTGGCCCCGGGACGACCGCTACGCCGAGCGCCTTTCGCCGGGCACGAAGTTCGCCGACATCATCGGCGAGATCGATCCGGCCAAGCTGGCCGCCGGCGTTAGCATGGGCATGGAAGACGCCCTGCACTTCGGCCTCATCCCGCGCCTGCACCGCGGCATCTTCGCCATGAACGAGCTGCCCGAGCTGGATGAGCTTGTGCAGGTCGGCCTCTTCAACATCCTCGAAGAACGCGACGTGCAAATTCGCGGCTACCCAATCAAGTTCGACATCGACGTCTTGATCCTGTTCAGTGCGAACCCGGCAACGTACAACCGCTCGGGCAAGGTCATTCCGCAGCTCAAGGATCGCATCGGCTCGATCATCCACACGCACTACCCGCTGGAGCGCGACCTTGGAATTCAAATCGTTGAACAAGAAGTAGACGAATTTACTTCAGCAAGCACGACAGCCCCCGGCTCCGCCGGGGGTAATGATGACCTCTCCGTCACAGTTCCCTACTTCATGAAGGAGCTCGTCGAGGAAATCAGCCGGGCCGCGCGGCGCTCGAAATACGTCGACCAGCAGTCGGGCGTCAGCGCGCGGCTTTCGATCGCGAACTACCGCACCATGGTCGCCTCCGCGCGGCAGCGCGCGGCGGTGCTCGGCGAGCGGCCAGCCGTGCCTCGCGTCAGCGACCTTGGCCATCTCTATGCGTCATCGCTCGGCAAGCTGGAGCTCGACATGATGGGCTCGCACCAAATGACCGAGCGGCAAGTTCTCGACGCCGTGCTGGCCGAGGCCATCGCCACCGTGTTCAACGAGTACGTCGACAAGCACGGGCTGGCCGAGATCGCGGAGATTTTCTCGCGCGGCGTGAAGATTGAAGTCGGCGACATGCTGCCGTCCTCTCATTACGCCACGCTGGTGAAGCGCGTGCCTCCCGTGTGGGACAAGGCCTTCGAAGTCAACGCCAGCGACAACGAAGCGGTGCGCGCCTCGTGCGTCGAATTCGTCCTCGCCGGCCTCTACGCCACCGACCGCATCAGCCGCAGCCAACACCGCGGGCGGATCGTGTATGAGACGTGATTGTGACCGGAAGAAAGCCTTGGCTATAATTGATCGAAGGCGTGCAATGATTGCGAATTATGAGATCGGTGGATAGCATGGCGACTGCCACTTCGCTTCTGACGGCCGAACAATACATGGCCTTGCCGGACTCATTTGACGGTCCAACTGAACTAGTCAAAGGGGTTTTGGTCACGATAACTCCGCCGCCGCCGCGCCATGGTGAGATTTGCTTTCAAACTGCGTACCTTCTGCGGCGATATCTCGATGAGCACCCCATAGGCCGGGTTGTCACCAACGATTCGAGCATGCTAACGGAACGCGATCCGGACTCTGTACGTGGGCCCGACGTTTCCTACTACAGTTACAAGCAGGTGCCGAAGGGCCCGTTGCCGCGCGGATTGCTATCGGTTTCGCCAGAGGTCGTCTTCGAAGTGCGCTCGCAAACTGATCGTTGGAGTGAACTGCATTCGAAAGTGGCGGACTACCTAAACGTAGGTGTGCAGGCAGTGTGTGTCCTTGACGATGACACAAAAAGCGTCCACGTCTTCTTTCCTGATCGCGAGCCGCAAGTGCTTAGCGGCGAAGATGAATTCTCCTTGCCGAACGCTTTTGGCGAATTCCGCGTCAAGACTCTGCAATTCTTCGAATAATGGGCGCACGAATTTCCATCGCTTGCGCACTGGTCTTTGGCGTCTGCTCGACTGGTCAAATCGCATCGGCTGAGCCGTCCGGCGATAAGATTATCGATCTCACGTATCGGTTCGACGAATCGACGATCTACTGGCCCACCGACGACGGCTTCAAACTATTGCGCGGTCCGGCTGGGGTGACGGAGCGCGGCTACTACTACGCGGCCAACCGCTTCATGTGCGCCGAGCACGGCGGGACACACATCGATGCGCCCATTCATTTCTGGAAAGCCGGGCAGACCGTTGACCAAATTCCGCTCGAGCGGCTGATCGGCCCTGCCGCATGCGTCGATCTTGCCCACAAATGCCGCGCGGACCGCGATTATCAGGTAATGGTCGAGGATTTCACCGCGTGGGAAGCAGCAAACGATTCTTCCTTAAATGACAAGATCGTGTTGATTCATACCGGCTACGCGGCGCACTGGCCCGACCGCGAAACGTACTTAGGCACGAGCGAAACCGGCCGAGCCGCAGTGGCCAAGCTGCACTTTCCCGGCCTCGATCCGGTCGCCGCCGATTGGCTCGTCGTGCGCCGCAAGATTCGGGCCGTCGGCATTGATACGGCAAGCATCGATCACGGCCAGACGCAGGATTACGCGACCCACCAGCGGCTGTTTCGCGCGGGCGTGCCGGCCCTGGAAAATGTAGCGCTGCCTGCTGACCTGCCGCCCAGCAACTTCCAAGTGATCGCGCTGCCGATGAAGATCGGCGGAGGCTCGGGCGGCCCGCTGCGGGCGGTGGCGCTGCTGGGCCGGCGCTGAGCTTTTCGTCTGACGCTCACGGGTTTGCGGCCGGCGCGCACGGGTTTGCCGGTCGCGCTCG
>DASXWB010000993.1:0-2556 GCA_036503915.1 Lacipirellulaceae bacterium
TCGTCCAAATAGCGGCGGCGGGCCGCGAATTTGCGCGACTCTTCCTGGAGGTGCTGCATTTTTTCTTCCGTAACGCCGAGACGCTCGTACCGCTTGATGGCAGCCTCGATTTCCTGTTGCCGATATCCCAATTGCCGCTCGGCCGCGTTGAGCTCGGCCTCCCGGCTGGCCGCGTCGGCCGCCGTTCGCCGCAACTCGGCGCGCTGGATTTCCAGTTCACCAGCCCGCTCGCGGAGCGCGTCGGTTTGTTCTTCCAATTCGGCGCCGCGCGATTGAAGCTGCGACTCCCATTCAGCGACGTTCTCCTCGCGACGTGCGATCTCCGCGATCCGCTCCTCGATTCTCGCTTTGTCTGAGGTCAGCTGCTCGATGTCGCGGTAAAGATGCGCTTGTCGCTGGTCTAACTCTCGATGTCGCTTTTCAATCGTTGTCTCGCGCTCCTGAAGTCGCTCGTGCCGCTCGCTCCATTTGGTGCGATCCTCGTCGATTGCCGCCAAGTGCTTGTCGCACTCAGCGGCTCGCCGATCGAGCTCGGCCTGGCGCTCGTTGAGGCGGGCATCGCGTTCCGCGAGCGCTGCCTCGCGAACTTGTGTCAACTCGATCGCGCGTGCTTCGGCTGCCGCTTCGCGCTGCGCGAGTTCTTCTTCGCGCTCGGCGAGACACGCAGCGCGATCTTCAATCTCTTGTTGTCGTTCATCCAGCCATTGGCGTGCGTTCTGCCATTTGGCTTCCAGATCGGCCTCCTGCGACGCCAGCGCATGCTCCCGACGGTCGAGCGTGGCCTGTTCGGATTGGAGCCGGTCGGCCAATTCGGCCGCGTGCTCGCGCAGCTGGTCCAACGACCGCTCGACCGTTAGTGCCACTTGGCCGCTTTGTGACTCGGCCACCGCTACCAATTGCAGCCCGCCGCGCTCGCCTGAGGAATGCGGCGCACCGTGATGGACCGGATGCGCCTGATCGATGCGGATCTCGCCCGAGGCAAATGCTGGCTGATCGGGATGCACAGTCTCATGTGAATTCGACATGCGCGTATTTCCTTTAGGCGACGATGTTTTCAGCAGCTAGCTGGCAAAGTCGTTTCAATCGACAAAGTTTGTCAGAATCCCCATCGGCCTCAACGGCGCAAAACTGCACTCCAATCCGCGCATTCGCAGATCGTTGCCGTTCCGCGACGCTACCTGTGACAGCAGCTTGCCGCGAAACGGAACGATGATGCATGGCGCGAAAAGGATAGCGCAATAGAAACGCGGCGTGATTTCATCCGCCGCGTCAGTGAATCAAACTAATTGCTAATTGCCAGCCGAGCGAATGCCGTTCACGCTTTCGCGGCATTGATCGCTTCTTGCAGTCGAGACTTCGGCTGCGGCCCCATGCGATCAATCACTTCGCCCGCTTTGAAGATCATTAGCGTAGGTATCGTTTCAATGCCGTATTTAATCGCGGTACGCTGAGCGTTGTCGACATTCAACTTTCCAATCTTTATGCCTGTCGCGTTCTCGCGCGCAAGCTCGTCAATCATCGGCGCGATCATTCGGCACGGGCCGCACCACGGCGCCCAGAAATCCACGAGCACCGGAACATCCGCCTTCAATACTTCAGTCTCGAAATTACTGTCGTCAAATTCCGTTACGCCCATCGCTAGGATCTCCCAGTCGGCAAGAATCGTTCCCAGTCAATTAAACCGGTGAATTATAGAACTGAGGTCAAGGCTGTCAACGACGGACAAGCAAGTGGATTTCAGTCGGTATATCGTGTTCTGTGCGCCTTGCTCCATGCTCCTTGCTCCCTGCTCAGATGTCGGGGATTGTCGCCACTGCGGGAATGCGAAATACTGGCAGCAACCAGCAGGCGACGCAACACGCGATTATCCGCCGTTTAATTCTCCATATTGGAGTAAAAGTATGGTCCGCACACCCAGCACGATGTTGCCGCTTGGCACGAAAGCGCCGGAATTCTCACTCATAAACGTCGATGGGCGCACAGTTTCGCTCGCCGATTCTGCCGATTCGCCCGCGCTGCTTGTGATCTTCATGTGCAACCATTGTCCATTTGTGAAGCACCTGGCCGATGCGCTGGCTCAATTCGCGGCCGAGTATATCGACAAGGGCCTCGCAGTCGTGGGCATCAACTCCAACGACGCGGCCAATTATCCGGCCGATTCGCCCGAGCAAATGGTTCGCGAAGCGGAAGAGCGTGGATACCCGTTTCCTTACTTGTACGATGAGACGCAAGAAGTCGCCAAAGCGTATCGGGCCGCTTGCACCCCCGACTTCTTTTTGTTCGACCGTGACCGGCGGCTCGTGTATCGCGGGCAATTCGACGACAGCCGGCCGGATAGCGGCAGGCCAATCACCGGCGCTGACCTGCGCGCCGCCGTCGACGCCGTGCTCGCCGGCCGCAAACCCAAAGACGAGCAGCTGCCGAGCATCGGCTGCAATATCAAGTGGAAGCCGGGCAACGAGCCGGCTTATTTCCGGTAGGTCAGTCGCAGGTAGGTCAGGCTTTCGAGCCTGACGTTAGGCCAACATTTCCGCGACTACATGTCTGGCTAGAAAG